>NZ_JABUZE010000064.1:0-1102 GCF_014897805.1 Halomonas sp. 3F2F | reverse complement strand
CTTCTTCCATCTCGCCCTGAGGCGGCTCGTGCTGAGAGCCACTGATCAAATCCGGCTCGGGTAAGGCTTTGCGGTCTACTTTGCCGTTGGCATTCAGCGGCAGTCTATCGAGCGTAACCACAACTCCCGGCACCATATAATCTGGCAACTGTTGACCCAGCGCTTCACGTAGTGAGCTGGTGTCGAGCTCACTGTCGGCTTGGGGAACCACATAAGCGACTAACCTAGAACCACCGGGGCCTTCTTGAGCGACCACTACTGACTCGCGAACCTCCGTCTGAGCTAATAGCTCGGCCTCGATCTCACCCAGTTCGATACGTAGGCCTCGGATCTTCACCTGGTGATCGAGGCGGCCCAGGTACTCGAGCTGGCCATCTTCCCGCCAGCGCACCAGATCGCCGGTGCGGTAGAGGCGTTCGCCCTGCGCAAACGGATCAGCGACAAAGCGTTCTGAGGTAAGGTCAGGGCGGTGCAGGTAGCCCCGTGCTAAGCCCACGCCACCGAGATAGAGTTCACCCGCGACTCCTGGCGGCGCCAGGTTAAGATCGCCGTCCAACACATAGGTACGGATACCGGCGACCGGTTGTCCGATCGCTACCTGATTGCCCCCATCGTCTTGGCACGTCCAGTGGGTAACATCGATAGCTGCTTCGGTGGGGCCATAGAGGTTGTAGAGCTCCGAGTGAGGCAAGCGGGCAAACACCTGGTTCTGCAACTCTGCCGGTAGCGCTTCACCGCTACATACCAGGCGAGTCAGACTAGTACAGGCTTCTACCTCGCCATGCGCCAAGAAGGCCTGAAGCATCGACGGCACGAAGTGCAGTGTAGTGATGTTGTGGGTACGGATTAATTCGACCAGTTGTGCCGGTTCGCGATGAGCGCCTGGTGGCGCCATCACTAGGCGCCCCCCCTGCATCAACGGCCAGAAGAATTCCCATACCGAGACATCGAAGCTGAAGGGCGTTTTCTGTAGCACCGCATCGTCAGCCGTTAGGCCATAGGCCTCCTGCATCCACTGTAGGCGATTGGTTAGTGCATGGTGACGGTTGGCCGCTGCTTTGGGTCGCCCGGTAGAACCCGAGGTGTAAATCACATAAGCGAG
>NZ_JABUZE010000063.1:0-582 GCF_014897805.1 Halomonas sp. 3F2F | reverse complement strand
TAAGTGAATCCGCATAAGTTATGGTGTATAAAGCGAGGCTTATAACAAGGGAGATGCACCATGTCTCGTCGCTTGCGCTTCATTTCTTTGACGCCCGACCAGCAACCTATCGTTAATGACGCCTACCAGCATGGTGAAAAGAGAGCACTACGCCGCAGAGCCCACGCCATCTTGCTCAGCCACAAAGGCCATACGATTAACCAGATTCGCGACATCCTCGGGGTTAAACGCGATACGGTGTCTACTTGGTTATCCCAATGGGAAAAAGACGGTATTGAAGGCCTTCAAGATAAACCTCGTGAAGGACGACCTAGCCTTCTCAACGAAAGCGAGCTTGCTGTGTTACAGCAACTTGTTGAAGAGCACCCGCATCAATTACCTGTCCTCCATGCTAAGTTTCAGGATAAGACAGGTAAAGTCGTCAGCCAGGACACGTTACGTCGTGCATTAAAAAAAACGGCAACAGTTGTAAGCGGGTACGCCGCTCATTGACTGCGCTGCGTGACGAAACGGATTTTCGTCGTACACAAGGCTTGATCCCGGCTTATTCACGAGACTCACCTGAAAACGAAGATGGCGAGT
>NZ_JABUZE010000062.1:0-902 GCF_014897805.1 Halomonas sp. 3F2F | reverse complement strand
AATATTATCTGCGTCTGTGTGTCCGGGAAACTATAACCACTTCATGATGGTGATGGTGATGGTGATGGTGATGGTGATGGTGATGGTGATCAAAGAGGAATCTATGCAGCCTAAACAGAAAAGCCTTGAAGTCATGCCTAATCAAGCATGCACAGCAGGTAAAAACCAGCAAACAGTCGAGCTGGATCAAAAGCTAGAGCGGCTAAGCAGAGTCGCATATATCAGCATGTTAGCTTTAGATGTGTGGGAAGACAAAGACGCTGCTATTGCCTGGCTTGCTCGACCAAACCAGGCATTGAACGGTCAAGTTCCTATAATGCTTTGCAAAGCTGAGTCTGGCTCGAAACAGGTACAGCGAGTGTTACTTGCTTTGGAGTGGGGTGGCTCTGCATAACGGACTCTTTTGATCGTAAGTGCTGAAGGCAGGCACAACCTCTCGTCAAAGCCAAAAACGTGACCCTATGGTAGATACACGGCTCAAAGAGAAAAATACGACTGAAGTACTGGAGGCTGCTGAACGGCTCTGCGGCACTGAATTGCTGGCTCATATATAGTTTCATGAAGAGCCTACAGACGTGGTCGCTTACAAGACTGCCGAATATTTAGTGGTTTTTGATCGAGAAGCTGACCTTATGCTCTATCTGCAGTAGTTAGAAGCTGGGGCAACCGGATAACCTTCAAGCGGAGGATGGTGTAAAAAAGAGAATGGTCGCTATTTTAGTCAGATTACGGCCGAGGCTGTGTGAAAACCCAAAATCAGTTGGCGATGACATTAATCAGCCGCATCGGCACTATTAACGGCTAGCAGTTTGCTTCAGAAGGCCTTCATTTATCATTTCCACATCTTAAGCTATTCGAAAGTAAGCGTCCATTCCGCGACGTTCTGCCACCCCGCTAAAATT
>NZ_JABUZE010000067.1:0-114300 GCF_014897805.1 Halomonas sp. 3F2F | reverse complement strand
CTCAATACGGTTAGGGCAAGTGGGTCGGTTTAATGGCGCTTACAAAAGAAACTTCTCCGAACTTGGTTATATTTTTAGCGCTTAATAATGGAACACCTTTGGTGACCCTAGGGTGAGTACCATGTGTGCCATCCTTAATAGCAAGACAGCAAATCCCCAATTTAATTTTTGCAAATTGCTCAGACATACCCCAGCTCCTTTAGGTACCCGGCCAGCGTCTTAGCCGCGCTGTCCCGTGCCTGCTCGATCTCAGTGAGCGTCACCTTGTACTTATCCCACCAGTTTTCCACAGTGGCAATCAGCTGCTGGCGCTGGGTGCCGATATAGCGCTCAACGATGTTTTTCATATCGTGGTGTAAAATGGTCAGCAGCAGATCGGCGGCCTGGGCGTTATCCAGATTGTCGACCTTGCCGCTAAGCTCTTCGGGCAACATGGCGCGCTTTGCCTTGAGCTTTTTCACCAGGGCGGTGCGCTGCTGTTTCCACGCCTTGATCTGCTTTTCCAGTTTGGCGCGCTCGATATCGGTGAGTGTTACTTCGCCTTCACTGGCGTCGTCTTCGTCGCTGTCGCTCGGTTTCGGCAGCTTACCCTCAGCGACCTTAATCTGGCCGTCGAGTTCGGCCTGCTGCTGTTCCAATACCTGCAGCTCTTCAAGAAAACCGCCCAGTAGGAACTTCACCAGCTTGTGCTCCAGCGGGTCGTCTTTGTCGATCTTGTCTTCCATGGCGGTGACGATACTGGTGCGCCAGGCATCGACCACTCCTCGTGAGTCCCGCGCCATTAGGGTGAGAAAGTCATACTTCTGCTGATGCCAGAAACCGGCGATCATGCCGCTAACCTGAAAATCATCCAGAAGGCCGATGGGGCGAAGGCTCTCGGTAAAGCTGTTGAGCAACTCCTGACGAAGCGCAGCATATTCTCGGTGCTGGGCCAGCGCCGTGATGCTTTTGCTATGGCGCTGCCACCAGGCTTCAAACGCCTCGCGTAGCGCGTTCTCTTGAGTAATAACGCTCGTGTTCTGTTCAATGAATTAAAATACAGGCGGGAATACCGGTGCCGTAAAACAGGTTGGGTGGCAGGCCAATTACAGCTTCAAGCAGGTCATCTTCAATAATGCCCTTGCGGATATTCTTCTCTTCGCCACCGCGAAACAGCACGCCGTGGGGCATAACGGTGGCGACTATGCCGCCGTCGGCACATACCGCCAGCATGTGTTGCAAAAACATTAAGTCAGCTTTTTTCGAGCCCACCGGCACTTCGCCGTACTTGAAACGCTCACTGCGGAATTGCGGCTGAAACACGGGTTGGCCGCTATCGTCCGTATCCTTGCTGCCGAAGTTGTAGGAGAACGGCGGGTTGGTCAGGATACGATCAAAGCGCTGTAACTCACCGTTTTTGACGTGGCGAGGGTTTTCCAGGGTGTCGTCGTTTTCAAGGTTGGCGGTGGTGATGCCGTGTAGCAGCATATTCATTTTGGCAATCGACCACACGGTGCCTGCATTTTCCTGACCGTAGCAGTCGAGCCGGTAGCCTTCGCCGCCGTGCTCGTCGATCCACTCTTTTGAAGCAATCAGCATACCGCCGGAGCCACAGCAGGGGTCGTAAACGCGGTGATCCTGTTCGGGTTTAAGCAGCCTCACCATCATGCGTACCACCGAGCGAGGCGTGTAGAACTCACCACCCTTCTTACCAGCAGAGTCGGCGAAATCGCCGATGAGAAACTCGTAGGCGGCACCTAAAAGATCCGGGAATTCGAAATCCCGATTGCGCAGACGGTGCTTGCTGAAGTGGTTGATCAGCCCGCGCAGTTTGCTATCGGATAGCTTGCTCTGGCCCACCTTGCGGTTGAAGTCGATGTGTTCCAGCACGTCTTGCAGGCTGGTATTGCCTTGCTCCAAGCCGCCAAGCGCGGTATTGAGCGCATCGCCCACGTTCTTGTGGGCTTCATTGAACAGGTAGCCCCAGCGCGAGGTTTCCGGTACGTAGAAGCTCGTCTTGTACCAAAAGCGTTGCTCGGCTACGTCAAGGGCCGCCTCGCGACTTTTGCCCTTAGCCATCTGCTCTTTGACGACTTGCTCGTGCCGTTCGTCGAACACATCCGAGCAGCGCTTTAAGAACAGCATTCCAAAGATGTATTCCTTGAACTCGGAAGCATCCATCTTGCCGCGCAGGATATCGGCAGCGCTGAAGAGGTGCCGCTCAAGCTGGGGAAGGGTTAGGGGCATGAAATTTAGCTCGTAAAGTGTGTCTGGATGTAGTTCAACATTTCGTGTCCATATAAAGCTTCGGACGCCGCTGACCTGCGTATAAAAAACTCTTTATCACAAAAAACTGCCCTAGGAGAACGCTTACAGCTCAACAAAATAACAGTCTTGTCATCTATAATCACTTCTCTGATATCTAAAAACTTGCTTATGCCTTCACCAAGAAGAGATTTAATAACATCCTCCAAACCCTTAATATACTGTTCGGATTTTTTCATTTTCAGTCGAGCCATTTCTCGCTCGACACCAACAACCCCTCCTCCGTCATTCACACCAATTAGCAAACTACCACCTTCAGAATTAATGAAAGAGGCAGTGTTTTTTACAGCCTTTCTTTGCTCGCCCTTATTAATCCCTACTGACTCGGCCTCATTATAAACTTGACTTTCTGAAAGAAAAAAACACTGCTTGAACTCAATGTGTTTGTTCTCGTTTTTCTCAAGCATATATCTTACAGCTGATTCGCTTCCCATGTCAGACAAGTCATATACAAACCTATCCAACTTTTCCTGAATACTATTTGCAAGCGAAGGTCTAGTTATTAAGTTATCCCAATGATCAGAGATATTCCTCCGCGCAACATCCAACCTTTTTGCCAAATCTATTATGTTCTTCTGCTCTTCTAAAGGTGGCGCGTAAATCTTGAAACCCTTTATTTTTCCAATAGTTAACATAGGGGCCATATGGCCCGATAAAGGATGTCGAATGGTCAGCTGGCCCAGCTCAGACAAAAAGAAGAGCTTTGCATATTCTGAGAACAGAAGATCCTCTCGAAGAACCACTTGAATATAATTTTCCTTTCTCTCTTCATTGATCTCACTGATCGAACTACACACCTTCTTGCCTGCGTTTTTACAGTTAATAAAAATCGAATTCTTTCTCTCGCCAACTGATTTAGGCTGCATAGATTTTCGTAGCAGCAGAGTTTTCATCTTCTGGGTCAAGCCCATAAGCTTCATATCTTTTATGATACTCGCCTAGCTCCCTGATTCGTCTCAAGGCTGGAGAGTTATCAACGTAACCATTAAGACCCACATTAAAATCATTGGCAGCAATTTCATCAAAGTTCACCACCCTGGAATAGTCACCTTGGCTTTCCCAGCTTTCATAAGCCTCAACGATCCTATCAACGTCTTCCTCTTGAAACTCGTTCAAAGCCTTCTCTTTCTTATAGCAATGAGCAGCATCGATAAAAATAACACTTTTTGACCTATCAGCAGATTTATTCTTATTGAGCACTAACAGTACTGTCGGAATACCTGTGCCATGGAATAAACCCGGAGGCAGGCCGATGACGGCCTCGAGCAGGTCGTCCTCGATGATGCCCTTGCGAATGTTTTTCTCCTCACCGCCCCGAAACAGCACGCCATGGGGCATGACGGTGGCAATCATGCCGCCGTCGGCACACATCGCCAGCATATGCTGCAGGAACATCAGGTCGGCTTTCTTCGAGCCCAGCGGCACCTCGCCGTACTTGAAACGTTCAGTACGGAATTTTGGCTGAAACACCGGCTGGCCGCTGTCGTCCGTGTCCTTGCTGCCGAAGTTATAGGAGAATGGCGGATTGGTCAGGATGCGATCGAAGCGTTGCAGTTCGCCGTTCTTCATGTGGCGTGGGTGTTCCAACGTGTCGTCGTTTTCCAAGTTGCCCGTGGTGATGCCGTGCAGCAGCATGTTCATCTTGGCGATTGACCATAAGGTGCCGGCATTTTCCTGGCCATAGCAATCGAGCCGAAAGCCTTCGCCACCGTGCTCGTCGACCCACTCCTTCGCGGCGATCAGCATCCCGCCGGTGCCACAGCAGGGGTCATAAATACGGTGGTGTTGCTGCGGATCAAGTAGCCGCACCATCATGCGCACTACCGAGCGTGGTGTGTAGAACTCAGTGCCCTTCTTGCCGGCGAAATCGCCGACTAGGTATTCATACGCAGTACCCAGCAGGTCGGGGAACTCGAAATCCCGGTCGCGCAGCCGGTATTCGTTGAAGTGGTTGATCAGCGCGCGCAGCTTGGCGTCGGAGATATTGCTTTGACCGACCTTACGGTTGAAGTCGATGTGTGCCAGCACGTCCTGCAGGCTGGTATTGCCCTGCTCTAAGCCACCGAGGGCGGTATTGAGAGAATCGCCCACGCTCTTGTGGGCTTCGTTGACCAGATAGCGCCAGCGCGAGGTTTCCGGCACATAGAAGCCCATCTTGTACCAGATACGGTTCTCGGCGATCTGGGCCGCTTCCACCTCGGTCTTACCCTTGGCCAGCTGTTCGCTGACGACCTGCGCATAGCGCTCGTCGAACACGTCCGAGCAGCGCTTCAGGAACAGCATCCCGAAGATGTACTCCTTGAATTCGGAAGCGTCCATCTTGCCGCGCAGAATATCGGCGGCACTGAATAGGTGGCGTTCGAGCTGGGGAAGGGTCAGGGGCATTAAGATATTCCTTAGAGATACAGCAGACTTAGCGTTAGGGCTGAATCTAATGACCGATATTTAAATGATGGATAGTCTAACGAATCACGAACGCTTCAGGGGAGAATTAAGCGGTAACAGGCAGGAATGGCTGTAGCCTCTCGCAGCGCAGGGTAACTGCTTGACTGTTCGTCTAGGTGATATATTAAGGACAGCACAGCCTTGGGGCTTGCTGGCGTTGGTATGCAACGTAGCGTCTTAAATAGGGGCTACACGGCATATATTTTCACTCATCGCCCAGCCCCTGCTGTTGAAGCTGCTCAACTGCCTTTGCGCGCTCGCGCTCTAACTCGCGCTTGAGTTCATCCTCTGAGGGTAAATACGGTAAATATTTCGCCGCAAACAGTTGTTTTTGCTCGGCCAGCACTGAGTACTTCACTATGGCTTCGCTTTTTTCGCTGCATAGCACTAAGCCTATGGTGGGATTATCGTCG
The DNA here is from genome assembly GCF_014897805.1 of Halomonas sp. 3F2F. Taxonomy (NCBI): domain Bacteria; kingdom Pseudomonadati; phylum Pseudomonadota; class Gammaproteobacteria; order Oceanospirillales; family Halomonadaceae; genus Halomonas; species Halomonas sp. 3F2F. The sequence continues at coordinate 109,138 of NZ_JABUZE010000067.1, read as the reverse complement.
CTGCCTTTGCGTTGCTCATCGTATAAGCGCACGTAGGTATCCATCTGGCCGATATCCTGATGCCTTAGCTTGCCGAGTTTTAGATCCACCAGCAAAAAGCACTTCAGCTTGAAGTTGTAAAACACCAAATCGATATAGAAGTCTTCATCATCAAAGCGGATGCGCTGCTGGCGCTCCACAAAGGCAAAACCTTTACCCAGTTCCAGTAAAAACTGCTGCAGGTTGCTGATAATGGCCTGTTCTAACTGGCTTTCCTGATAGGTTTTATCCTGTAGGTTAAGGAAATCCAGAATGTAGGGATCACGCAGGTAATCTTTGGCGGTTTCCGCCAACGGCTGGGTGTTTTGTTGAGCTTCAGCTTCTACCAGTGATTTTTCTTGGCTGGCCAGGAGGCGCTCGTAGTAGAGGGTATTAATCTGGCGTTCTAGAGCTCTCGCACTCCAGCTTTGGTTGATCGCTTCGTGTAAATACCAGTCGCGGGCTTGGACATTTTCTATTCGCAGAAGGGTGCGATAGTGAGTCCAACTCAATTCGAGACGCACTGCGTCGCGAATTGGAAAACTCAAGTAAAACTGGCGCATATTGCGCAAGTTAGTGACATCAAAACCTTTACCCAGCCGCTCGGTAAGCTGTTGCGAAAGCTGCTGTAGCTGTTGCTTACCATAATCAGCACGGCTATTGCCTTGCTGTTCGTGCTCGACAATTAAACGGCCTATTTCCCAGTAGCTTTGTACCATGGCCGTATTCACGGCTTGGCGAACCTGCCCGCGTGCTTGCTTTATCTGTTGAGTAATCGCGCTAACAAGGCTGCTAAAAGCGATTGGGCTCTGCTCGGTCATCGGCTTAACCCCTGGCGTCATAGGGTAATTACAGCTGGCTTTGGTCTAACAATATCAAATTTTGCCGATTTAAATGGCGGGATAAATATCACCGCATTGATTGGCGGCGGCGTTAGCTCGGGTGAGATGATTGTGGTGCGGCCAACAATTTGCTTCTTATCCGCATGAGACTTTATAAAGTAAAAAACGATATAGGTTAGGAATTCTTTATGAAAGCCGTTGTTTTTGAGCAATTTTTCGCCCCACCACAGATCCAGCAATTGCCTGACCCCACCCCCGAGCCGCATGGGGTTGTGGTGAAAGTGATGGCGACAGGCGTTTGCCGCAGTGACTGGCATGGCTGGGTAGGGCATGACACTGATATTCAACTTCCCCATGTGCCGGGGCATGAGTTGTCAGGTGTTGTTGAAGCTGTGGGTAAGGACGTAAACACATGGCGCATTGGCGACCGCGTCACGGTTCCCTTCGTTGGTGGATGCGGCACTTGCCCTGAGTGCCACTCTGGAAACCATCAGGTGTGCGATAGCCAGTTTCAACCGGGTTTCACGCACTGGGGCTCGTTTGCTGAGTATGTGAGTATTCACTACGCCGATGTCAATTTGGTTGCGTTGCCAGAGACATTGGATTTTGCAACGGCGGCGAGTTTGGGTTGCCGGTTCGTTACCTCTTTTCGGGCAGTGGTTGATCAGGGCAAAACAGCGGCAGGGCAGTGGGTAGCCGTCCACGGTTGCGGTGGGGTTGGCCTCTCTGCCGTGATGATTGCCAACGCCGTCGGCGCCAATGTGGTGGCTATCGATATTTCGGAAGAGGCGCTTCACCTGGCCCGTCAATTGGGTGCCGTTGCCACTGTGAATGCTGCCAAGGTTGCCGATGTGGTTGAGGCAGTGGCGGAAATAACGCAGGGGGGCGCTCATGTATCCCTGGATGCGTTAGGCCACCCGACGACCTGTTTTAACTCCATCAGCAATCTGCGTAAACGCGGTAAGCATATCCAGGTCGGGCTGATGTTGGCTGAGAACAGTACGCCCGCTATTCCCATGAGTAAGGTTATTGCCCACGAACTTGAAATACTGGGCAGTCATGGCATGCAGGCACACCGTTATGACGCCATGCTGGCGATGATCCAGTCTGGAAAGTTGGCGCCTGAAAAGCTTATCGGCAAACGAATCAATCTTGAGCAATCGATTGATGCGCTGATGAACATGGATAAGTTCGAAGGAGCGGGCGTGACGGTGGTGACAGAATTTTGATAAAGCGGGCTGCAGCGTTGCTGCTTTTGCGGTTCCGGTCTTGGACTCATGCCAGGATTGCTTTTACTTTCATCAACGGACTACAATGCGAGTGATTATTATTTATATCCCATAAAGCCTGCTGCTCAAGGAATACCCTGTGTCCGGCACTGATACCGCCGAGTCCAACGATATCCACCAGTTGTACTGCGACCACCATGCTTGGTTGCATAATTGGTTGCGTCATCGCCTTGGCTGCTCGCATCACGCAGCGGATCTGGCCCATGACACCTATCTGCGAATCCTGAAATCCCGCCGAACCCCAACCGCCGATCAAGCTCGTTCCCACCTGATACAGATTGCCAAAGGACTCGTGATTGATCGGTACAGGAAACAGCGTATCGAGCAGGCCTACCTGGATGCGCTTGCCCAGTGTCCTGAGGCATTTACGCCCTCCCCAGAGGAAAGCTGGCTGGCCATTGAGGCGCTAGTGAGAATTGACGCGATGCTCAGCGGATTAAAGCCTCTGGTTCGAGAAACGTTCCTGTTGTCGCGCTTTGATGGCCTCACGTACTCGGCGATTGCCGTTCAGCTGGGTATTTCTGTTGCCACTGTCCGCAATTACATGCTTCTTGCGGTGCAGGCCTGTGTGGCCGCTACCCAGGAGTAGAAGCGTCCAATGAGTCACCCTGGCGACACTAACTCTCATGGAAACGACTCCGGTGAGAACATCGAAAAATGTCACAGCAGCGAGTTACAGGCCGCCATGGAGTGGCAAATAATTCTCTGGTCTGGCGAAGTCACGCCTCAGGAGCAGCAAGCGTTCACCTCTTGGCTGAATGCCAGTCCCAAGCATCAGCAGGCTTGGCAGCAGCTCCAGCAAATACACGATCCCTTCAGTCATATACCGAGTGACATCGCAGGCAGGGCCTTACGAGCAAGCGGCCCGGATACTCGACGTCGCCAACTTCTGCTTGGTTTCGTCGTCTTGGTTGGTATTGGCGGCAGTGGCTATGGTATCCAGAGAACCTCTCATTGGCAGGCCGCAACCGCCGATTACACGACCCGTCGCGGCGAGACACGCAGCGTCACGTTGCCGGATGGAACCGTTATCACGCTTAACACAGACAGCGCCGTTGACGTCACCTTTACTGATAGCCAGCGAACACTGCACCTGCGTCAAGGTGAAGTTATGATTGCAACGGCACCGGATCGGGCAACGGTTGCACGCCCCTTCATGGTCTCAACCCGAAGTGGTCAGGTTCGTCCTATCGGTACCCGGTTCTCGGTTCGTCAGTATGACGACGTTGCCGGTAGCGTCCTGGTTCAGGTGCTGGAAGGTGCTATTGAGCTCACCCCCCGGTCGAGTGCGGGCATACGGATTAATGCCGGCCAGCAGGCTCGTTTTGACCAACACCAGGTCACCCTACCCACGCCCGTTGATATGGCCAAATCAGCTTGGACACGAGGCTTATTGATTGCTGAACAGCAGAGGTTAGGTGATTTTCTCGCCGAGTTGGGGCGCTATCGCGTCGGCGTACTACGCTGTGATCCGGCTGTCGCCAGCCTCGTCGTTTCCGGCGTGTATCCGTTGCGTGACACTGACCAAGTTCTGCAAGCACTAGAACAGGCATTGCCTATTCGCATTCATACTTTGACCCGATACTGGGTAACGATCTCTGCCTCTTAGCGAGATTGCCTACTTTTTCCATAAACTTATTTCCGTAAACTTTTTTTTCATAAACCTTAGCACTTTTTCATTCTCGTTCGGGATTACTACAGAGGCTTAATATTTCTGTCACCCATGAGGATGAAGCATGCCCTCCCTACACGACACACTGCGGCGCAGAGCATTAGCTCAGGCCGTCCTGCTGGCCCTAGGCAGCGTTATCATCGCGCCTGCATCCGCACAACAGGTTGATAGTGGCTCCCGTACGGAACTGCTCACAGAGTACAGCACCCCAGGAGGCAGTCTTGATCAAGTACTGAACCAGTTTGCTACCACCGCCGGCATACTGCTGGCTATTGATGGTTCTTTGACGGAAGGTCGGACCAGCCGAGGCCTGGTAGGTACCTATAATGTTCGAGAAGGGTTGAACGCAATTCTTGCAGGAACAGGACTGACCGCCGAGCAGACGGCGCCAGGTCAATTCAGGCTGCTTGTTGCCAATGAAGCCACCACTACCCTGCCACCAATCAATATTTATGCTGAGCGCGTAGCGGAATCCGCCCGAGGGCCTGTAGAGGGCTACGTTGCACAACGCAGTGCAACCGCGACCAAGACTGATACTTCAATTCTGGAGACACCTCAGTCAGTGTCCGTCGTCACTCGTGAACAGGCTGAATCCCAAGGTGCCTTGAGCCTTGCGCAATCGCTGCGCTACTCCTCGGGTATCGCTGCTGAAATCCGTGGGTCTGCAACCCGGTATGATATCCCCTATATCCGTGGCTTCGGCTCCCCCAGCGACCCAATTCTGTTTCAGGATGGCCTGCGTCTTCCGCGAGGGCCGGGGTATGCAATTCCACAAGTGGAAGCCTATGGCAGCGAACGTATCGAGCTACTAAAAGGCCCCTCATCAACTCTTTACGGAACCGCTATGCCTGGAGGGCTAGTTAATACCGTGTCCAAGCGCCCGACCGAGGAACCCAGGGGAGAAGTTGAATTCCAGGTGGGCAGTGATGACCACTCCCAGGCAGCGCTCGACGTATCCGATGCAGTCAATCAAGATAAAACCTTGCTGTATCGCTTCGTTGCTCTTGGCAAGGTCGCCGACACCCAGGTCGTTAACACTGAGGAAGAGCGTTACTACGTGGCTCCCTCACTAACTTGGCGCATGAGTGATAACACTGACCTGACGGTTCTAGCCAGCTATCAGAAAGACCCTGAAGGTGGTTATTACGGCATTCTGCCGACGGTAGGTTCACTCTGGGACAGCCCGGCGGGACAGATTCCCACCGATTTTAATGATGGTGATCCAGCTTTCGCTGAATTCGACCGGGAACAGTACTCTCTGGGTTACGAGTTTGAACACCGGTTCAGTGACGATTGGGCCATCCGCCACAATTTGCGCTATCTGAATGTCGATTCGATTACCCAGGACGTCGCTACACAATCCCTGGCTGCCGATGGCCATACCATCAACCGCTACGCTCTTGCGACGGATGAGTCTGCAACAGGCTTGGCGTCCGATCTGCAGGTTCAGACCAATTTCCTAACGGGCGAGTTGGAGCACACGGCATTGATTGGTTGGGATCACCAATCCCTTGATTCTACGCAAAAACGACAGTTTGGTATGGCTCCCTCCATTGATTATCTAGATCCCCAGTACTCTATCGCCAACTCACTGGTACTTGCCCCCTTTGTCGATCAGGAGCAAAGCATCGACCAAAATGGTATCTACCTTCAGGATCAGATCCGTTTTGATCAGTGGACATTACTGTTGGGTGGCCGCTATGAGCGTGTCCACACCAGAACCGACAACAACTTGGCCAACACTAGCCAGTCCCAGAATGACAGTGAATTCAGTAGCAAACTGGGCCTACTGTATAGCTTTGATAACGGCCTAGTGGCCTATGGTAGTTATTCCACGTCTTTCCTGCCGGCGAGCGGAACAGACTATCAGGGCAATGCCCTTGATCCGACTACAGCAGAACAGTACGAGGTGGGGCTTAAGTATCAGCCCACTGGGCTAGACGGCCTGTTCACCCTGGCCTATTTCGATATTACCCAGCAGGATGTGGTGACGACGGTTAATCCGCTCATGCGCTATCAAACTGGGGAAGTCACCTCCAGAGGGGTGGAACTAGAAGCTAAACTCGAACTGGACACGCAGACCAACCTCATCGGGGCAGTGACTTACACCAATGCAGACATCAGCAAAAGCGTTGGCGTTGATAGAGGCGATGCTCCGATTGCCATTCCTGACTACACCGCATCCTTGTGGATTGATCACCGTTTCAGCCAACCGCTCTTCAGCGGCCTGACCGTTGGTGCTGGTGCCCGTTACGTGGGTGAGTCAACTGGTGGTTACAGCCCCAACGCTTTTACCTCCGGTGCCCAAAGGCTGAGTGTCCCCGATTACACGCTATTAGACGCACTAATACGTTACGACCTGAGTGTTTTAGATCCGCGCTTGGATGGCGTGAACGCACAGCTCAACATCACCAACTTGGCCGATAAGACTTACGTGACCTGTTTGGGCAACAACTTTTGTAACTATGGCAACGGACGTTCGGTCTACGCCACCTTGAAGTACCAGTGGTAGCCCTATGAAAACAAACCAAACAAGCGGCCTCGACCGATACGAAGCGCTGGGAGAGCCAATCGCAGCAGCACACCAACCTTGGGTACTGCTTGGGATCAATGCTCTGTATGTAGGCTTTGGTTTGATCATGGGGGTGGTGAATGGTGGTATGCCAGCCATTATGCGGGATCAGGGGCTGAGTATTGCCTCCACCGGTTGGCTGTACCTGCTTTACCTGCCTTTCGGGTTGACCTTCTTGTGGGCTCCTATGATCGACAGGGTTGGCTTGCCGCTGATTTCTCGCCGACTGGGCTGGATTGTGGCTATGCAGACTGCCGCCATCCTCGTTTTGATTCTTATCGCCCTGTCTGAAGGTATTCCGTGGTGGCAGTTGTTTGGTCTGGGCCTGTTGGTGTCGCTGGCCATTGCCACTATGGACTTGGCGCTGGATGCCATGGCGGTTAAGACTATTCTCCCTGCATGGCGCCCGGTCGCCTCTGCCACCAAGCTTGCTGCTCTGTCCCTGGGCGCCATGCTAGGTGGAGGAGGTTTTGTGGGCTTCTTTGATCAGCTAGGCTGGCAGAATGCTTTTCTATTGCTGTCGATGGTCATGGGGTTGCTGCTGCTATTCGCCCTGCCGTTGGGCCGTTTTGATGCCGTCTCCAGCCAGCCAGACTCCTCTCATAGTCGGGCCAGCCTGTTGAAGCTGCTGTCTGTGGCTGATTCGCGCCGCCGCGTACTGTTGCTGACGCTAACCTGTTGCATCATCTTTCCGCTCGCCGGTCTAAATCGACTGATGCTCATCGACCTTGGGGTCAGTATTCAACAAGTGGGCTGGATCGTCGGCACCCTGGGGCCGCTGACCATGATGGCGACCTCTGCGATGTCTATCCCATTGATGAAACTCGCTGGACTGACTCGCACCATGTCTCTGTTCGCAGCCGTCTCATTGTTGTCGCTGGCTGCCATGGGATATGGCTTTCTGCAGCTAGTGCCGACCCTTGCTATGGCTGGTGCTATCGCCATTGGGGCTGGTGTCAGCGGCATCTACGTCACCGTTGCGGCCAAAATTCTGGGCTGGTCAGAAGGGACACAGCCAGCGACCGACTACGCCGCCTATTACGGCATTAGCCGCTTTGCCAGCACGCTGGTCACCGTAGGGGCTGCCAGCCTGATATCTCTGATTGGCTGGGGACTGTTCTACGCCATCGGTGCGCTGGCTCTGCTACTAGTCATCAGCGTTTTACGACGTCTTTACTCAGAGGAATAACTATGTCCAACATGACTCAGAAATACGTGCAATTCCAGCAATCGGTGCCGGATCGAGACTTATTTGATATTGGTGATTGGCCGACGGCTTTTATCCGTTTCCCAGAGCTGAACGAGGAAAACCGCGTCTCCCGACTTCTGACTGGACTGGACTGCCTGTTATCCCAGGAAGAGCCTTTCGTAGCGGTATGGACGCCACCTAGCCATGATCATGATGACGAACCTCACGAGGACGAAAAGACAGCAATCCTGTGGATCAAAAAACATCGCGACCGCCTGAATCACTTCTGCCAAGGATATGTTTACGTTACCCAGGATGAGGCGCTAAGAGCGCTTCTTGAAGAGCGTCTCAAAACTGTCTCAAGAAAACTGTATCAGTTTCCCATGAAGGTGGTGCAGACTCGGCAACAGGCCTCTGAGCTGGCGGTAGAACTACTGGGTGCCTAAATCTAGGGCACTCAGCTCTATGCCATGCGTCCGAAACTGGATCTGCCGTTTCACTATCTAGGCTAGGGCTTAGTCAGCTTTGAATGTTTCATCCATAGAGGTAGCTCACTCAGTCATTTAGCACCCGTTACTTTTCATCTATAACGGGTGCTTTTGGTATTGTTAACGTTTTTTTGTAGCCTAAAAAGATGGTATTAAAGAAACACTTTTTATCAATTTAATTGATTAATGGTTTTTTAGCACATAATGACTGATGTGCTAATTGTTTATTATTGTTTATTTTAATGTCGAAGGTGATATTTTATTGCCCATTTTTAGAGGCTGTTATATAAAAGATTGTCTTTTCTTTAGGTGCTTGTTTGAATAATTTTTTACACTAATTTGCTGTAAGAAAAATTAACAATGCGCCTAGTTTTTAAGACCTAGTTTTTAAGAACTAGTTTCTCTCTTTAAGTTAATTAAAAAAATGGCGTGCACTGAGTGCGCGCATTACTGCGTACACATTAATGAGCGGCCTTATGGGTGCTTAATTAGCTGGCGCGGTATTCCCAATGATGCTTGGTCATTAGAGGAGTAGAGATATGAAAAAGTACGCAGCGGAGTTAATCGGTACGTTTTGGTTAGTATTGGGCGGTTGTGGCAGCGCGGTGTTAGCGGCGGCTTTTCCAGACGTAGGCATTGGCCTATTAGGAGTGTCGCTGGCCTTTGGTTTAACGGTTGTTACGATGGCGTATGCGATTGGGCATATTTCGGGGTGCCATTTAAATCCTGCGGTATCGGTAGGGCTTTGGGTGGGAGGACGCTTTCCTGCTAAAGAGTTGCCTTACTATATTGGTGCGCAAGTACTGGGTGCCATTGTTGCCGGTGGCGTGCTGTATCTGATTGCGAGTGGCCAAGCAGGGTTTGATGTGTCGGCTGGGTTTGCATCTAATGGCTATGGGGAGCATTCACCCGGCGGTTATAGCATGACGGCGGCGTTACTAACGGAAGTCGTAATGACCATGATGTTTATCTTCATCATTATGGGGGCAACCGATGGCCGCGCACCGGCAGGGTTTGCGCCGTTGGCGATTGGCTTGGGCTTAACGCTGATTCACCTGATCAGCATTCCGGTGACCAATACCTCGGTGAATCCAGCGCGTAGTACGGGCGTTGCTCTATATGTAGGAGATTGGGCGACGGCTCAGCTGTGGCTGTTCTGGATAGCGCCTATGATCGGCGCAGCGTTAGGGGCACTAGCGTATCGCTTTATTGCTCAGCCTGAGGCACTCATAGCGCCGCCATCGCCTTCTGATCATGACGATGATCTAACGGGTAAGATCGTTCCCTAAAGCGGCTCTCCACGATAGTAGTGCCATAAAAATAGCGAACCCACGCTACGCCAGGGGGCCCAGTGTTCGACTAACTGGCGAGCCTGTTTAGGCGTGGGTTTGTCTTCCTGCTTTTTTAGACGGCCAAGCGCTACACGTAAGGCAAGGTCGTCGGCGGGAAATATATCCCCGCGTTGGAGCGAAAACATCAGGTAAATTTCGGCGCTCCAACGTCCAAAACCACGTAGTTGAGTGATGGCGGCAATCGCCTCGTCATCGCTCAGCGTGGCCAACCCATCGGCGCTGAATGTGCCTGCAAGCTCTGCCTCCGCCAGCCCTTTGGCATACGCTACTTTGCGCCAGGAAAGCCCTGCATCACGCAGCGCTTGGTCTTCAACGTCGATAACTGCTTGCGCGTGCAATTCAGGTAGCAATGAAGTGACTCGGCCCATAATAGCGCGCGCCGCTTCCGTCGAAATCTGCTGACTCACAATCGTACTAAAAAACGTTGCGAAGCCTTGGTCGCGTTGGCGCGGTGCGGGGGCTCCCACGAGTGGATAAGCACGGGCAATATCGGGGTCTGCTTTAGCCAGTGCCTCCATGGCGCGCTCGATAGTCTCTAGTGTCATGAACATTTCACCTGCTTATAAGTTTAAAAACACACTAACAAAACTAGAAAACCTCTGATTAACTATTGCGCTTGTCCATACTGCGTTAAAAATCACCTCAAAATGCTCATTTACAACCCGTAAACTCCGCTTTTTCGTTGATTTTTGCCTTGTCTGGCCTGCGCTCATAACGTTAATCAGAGGCTCCCTGGGATATTACCGTTGTAATCCGTAGGAATTGCCTCGTTCGCCCGCTAACTTTTTTGGTGTTGCGTATTTCTACTTTTGTCTAATCCTGCGATCATTTGCAGCTATACAAGACCGTTTTGTTAAGCAGGTGTTGAATGCGCCTGGGGGAGAAAAGTATGCAGGCGTCGTCATCGGGATTGGCACGTAACCCGCGGTTGGCAGAAGTCGTGTTGGCGTTAGGCGGGTTTGGTATTGGCACCAGCGAATTCGTCATTATGGGGTTAATGAACCGTGTCGCGGAAGATCTCGCCGTTACGGTGCCACAGGTGGGCTATGCCATCAGTAGCTATGCCCTGGGCGTAGTTGTGGGCGCGCCGCTGATATCTGCCTTTGCAGCGCGGGTACCAAAGCGTGCGTTGCTCATTGTGCTGATGTTGGTCTTTGCTATCGGTAATATCGCCAGTGCCATGGCGCCGGGATTCTGGTCATTTGTAGGGCTGCGCTTTATCGCCGGGTTGCCGCATGGTGCTTATTTTGGCGTAGCCGCATTGGTGGCCGCGGGTGCAGTGCCAGTTGATCAGCGGGCACGCGCTATTTCACGGGTAATGATGGGCTTGACGTTGGCGATTCTGATTGGCGCGCCGTTAGGCACGTGGACAGGCAATCTGTTTGGTTGGCAAATCGCCTTTGCAGCCGTAGGCATTATTGCCCTGTTGACCGCGCTATTGATTCGTTTGTGGGTACCTGTACAGCCGTTCGATGCTTTGGCAAGCCCGTTACGTGAACTGTCGGCATTGATAAAGCAGCGTGTGCTGGTGACGGTGGCCATTGCCTGTATTGGCTGTGGCGGTATGTTTGCTATTTTTAGTTATGTGATGCCTACGCTTACTCAGCAAGCGGGTATGAGTGAAGCGCTGGGGCCGCTAGTGTTGGTCATCTTTGGTCTTGGCTCTATCGCTGGGAATTTGATCGGTGGTCGTGCAGCGGACAAGAACCTGATGCGCGCGATTCCCGCTACCTTGGTGTGGTGCGCAGTGATTCAGGGATTGTTCTATTTTGCTGCTAATAATGTTTGGACGGGGCTGTTATTTGTCGGATTAGTCGGTTCCAGCATGGCGCTAGCGCCAGCGCTGCAGACTCGTTTAATGGATGTGGCAGAAGATGCCCAAACGATGGCAGCTTCGCTAAACCATGCCGCTTTTAATGGAGCCAATGCGTTAGGGGCATGGTTAGCGGGGCTGGTGATTAGCGCAGGTTTTAGTTGGTCGAGCACGGGGTTAGTCGGTACCGGTTTAGCGCTTTGCGGGCTAGTGATTTTTGCTTGGGGGCGCTGGCTTGAGAAACGCACTTTCGCTACGGCTGAACGTTATCAGTGAGTGTTTACTAACGACATAGCCGAAAGCCGCGCATGCCGAGGTGAAAATGATCAGCATGTGCGGCGTTGTAGTCTGGCCCCAACACGTTACCAAATGTGTCGCAGGCACCATCTCTCGCTGCTCTTAGAAATTCCCCAGTTTCGCCTTCGTTATCCCAGTGATTGATCAGCGTAACGCGCTGGCCATTTTCAAACTGAAACCCCACCACATCCAGTGCTTCAGCGGTGGCGTGTTCACTGCGCCTGCCTGTTTCGCGGCCATAGACGTTACGGCAGGCAAAGCTGCCAACGTGATTGACTTGGGCCACACGGCTACCCATGATTTCCAGGGCGGCAGGTTGAAGGGCATGGCGCTCGTACATTACCCAGGCCAGCGCCATTGGGCAGGTGGCGACAAAGCGTTGGTTAAAACGAACGCTGCTAGACTGCATACGCACGATATTCGTCAGTGGGCAGCTAGCGGTTGGGGAATAATCGGCTAAAGGTGTGTAACTAAGCTCGCTTTCTGGCACGGTGTCCAGTGCGGCTAAACAGGCACTCCGGTCATCGTTTAGACGTTTGAGCTTTAGCTGGGTGATGGGCGTTATTGGGTCATCGATATAGAGTGGCGCCCAGGGTACCCAATGGCGGGGAATCTCAATCAGCCCTTTTTGGAACGCTACGCCTAGGGCAATTAAGCATAAAATAACGATCGTACTGCGCATAACGACCTCCTTGTGACTGCGCCGAAACGCTACAGTCCATAGCATAGGTGTGCGATACTGCGCGCTACTTTATTTGCAGAACCTTATTCGCAGTGCTTGATAAACAGTACAACGTATTGCCGTTGTGCTGTTTATCTTCATCAACGATCTTTCGCTGACTATCATTTCGCTATCTATCTTTTGCTAATTAGGGAAGCGCTTCATGTCCCAGGGTACGCTTTTTATTATTTCTGCCCCGTCGGGTGCTGGTAAAACCAGCTTGGTCCGCGAGCTGATCGAGAGCCTGGATGGCATTCAGGTCTCGGTATCACATACCACGCGAGCTAAGCGCGAGGGGGAAGTGGATGGCGTGAACTACCACTTTACTCACGTAGCCGACTTTGAAGCGATGATTGAGCGCGGTGAGTTCTTTGAGTATGCCAAGGTCTTTGATAATTACTACGGTACGTCTCGCTGTGCGGCGCAAGCTGTTCTGGATGCGGGGCAAGACGTTATTTTAGAGATCGACTGGCAGGGCGCTCAGCAGGTACGTGAGCAAATGCCTTCGGCAGTGTCGATTTTTATCTTGCCACCCTCGCGTAGCGAACTAGAGCGGCGTCTTTCTAGCCGCGGAACCGATGAGCACGCAGTGATTGCTCGGCGTATGCGTGATGCCGTTAGCGAAATGTCCCATTTTGATGAATATGACTACTTAGTCATCAACGATGATTTCACCACAGCACTGCAAGAGTTGCAGTCGCTGGTGATCAGTCGCCGCTTAACACGTGAGGCGATGCAGGTGCGTCATGCGCCACTACTCGATGCGCTCTTGTCACAAGCGCCTAGCGTCGAGTAATCTAGCAGGTTCCATTACCACTTTTTTTGCTGGGCCCGCGGCGTTTCACCACAACGCTGGCCCAGCGTTGTCATTACAGGAAGGCCCCCATGGCTCGCGTAACCGTTGAAGATTGTCTGGAAAATGTTGAGAACCGCTTCAAGCTGGTGATGATTTCTACCCAGCGCGCGCGCCAGCTTGCCCGTGGCTCCCGTGAAGCGCAACTGCCCTGGGAGAACGATAAACCTACCGTTATGGCACTGCGTGAAATTGCCGCCGGCCTGGTAAATCACACCGTGCTAGATGAGCCGGTTGAAGCCGCGGTTCGTACGCGCCCAGCAATGACGCCTACGACACATATCGACGACTAAGGTTGACTAGAGACTGGACTTAGAAGCGACTAGGGGCGCGGTAAATGTTCACCATTGATGACCTGGCCGATCGACTTGGCGGCTATTTACCTCCAGACGAAATACAGCAGGTCAAACGCGCTTTCTATTATGCCGAGCAAGCCCACGACGGCCAGCGTCGTCGCTCTGGTGAGCCTTATGTGACCCACCCGTTAGCGGTCGCTAATATATTGGCTAATATGCACATGGACCATCAAAGCTTGATGGCGGCCATGCTGCACGATGTCATTGAAGATACAGGTGTCTCGAAAAAGGCGCTGTCTGCGCAGTTTGGTAAGCCTGTCGCTGAACTGGTGGATGGTGTTTCCAAGCTGACCCAGATCACTTTTGAAGACAAAGCCGTCGCCCAGGCGGAAAATTTCCAGAAGATGGTGTTAGCGATGTCGCGGGATATTCGCGTCATCATCGTAAAATTGGCTGACCGTCTGCATAACATGCGCACGCTGGGAGCATTGCGCCCAGATAAAAAGCGCCGTATTGCCCGAGAAACGCTGGAAATTTATGCCCGTATCGCGGGACGTTTAGGTATCAATACGATTCGTGTTGAACTTGAAGATCTCTCTTTCCAGGCTATTCACCCAATGCGTTCAGAACGCATCAAGCGTGCGGTCGCCAGCGCGCGGGGAAACCGCCGTAGTGCGATGCGAGAAATTCAGTCATCGCTACAGCAGAGTCTGGACGATGAAGGGCTTAAAGGCACCGTGATCGGCAGGCAGAAACATCTGCTGTCGATTTATAAAAAGATGCGCGACCAGCGTAAGCCGTTCGCGGAAATTATGGATGTCTTCGGATTTCGCATTATTACCGAAGATGTTGCTAGCTGCTATCGCATCTTAGGCGTGGTGCATAATCTCTATAAGCCCGTGCCAGGGCGATTTAAAGATTATATCGCTATCCCAAAAGCCAACGGCTACCAAAGTCTTCACACCACGCTGTTTGGTCAGGGCGGGATGCCAATTGAAGTGCAGATCCGCACCCGTGAGATGGAGGCGATGGCTAATAATGGCATCGCTGCCCACTGGCTCTATAAAGCAGGGCAAACAACCCACCCCATTGCCGAAGGCAGCCATGCCCGCGCCCGCGCTTGGGTAAAAGGGCTGCTCGAAATGCAGCGCCATGCGGGTGACTCGCTAGAGTTTATTGAGCACGTCAAAAACGACCTTTTCCCAGACGATATCTACGTATTTACCCCCAAAGGCGACATCATGGAGCTGCCTCAGGGCGCAACGGTGATCGACTTTGCTTACAGCGTACACACCGATATTGGCAATAACTGCATTGCTTGTCGTATTGATCGCCATTTAGCCCCGCTCTCGACGCGTCTTGAAAGTGGCCAAACGCTGGAAATTATTACTGCTCCTGGGGCACGGCCTAACTTGGCATGGCTCAACTTCGTCACGACAGCAAAAGCGCGTTCTGCAATACGGCATGCATTGAAGCACCAGCAGCAGGCAGAAGCGGTTATCTTAGGGCGGCGGCTGTTGAATAAAGCGCTGGCGCCGTTTGAAACCAGTCTGGAAGAGCTTAATGACAGTGTTTTTGCTAAAGCATTGAAAGAGCTGGACGTCGTTTCGCTAGATGCTTTGTTAGAGTCACTTGGCTTGGGCAATCGCATGGCCCATGTGGTGGCACGGCGCTTGGTTGATGTCTCCAATGGCGGCAATTCTGACTACGTTCTCAGTGGGGATAGTGAAAAAGCCGTCGTTATCAGCGGTAGCGAAGGTATGGTGATTAATTTTGCCCGCTGCTGTCATCCGCTGCCGGGCGACCCCGTTGTCGGCCACTTATCCGTTGGTAAGGGGCTGGTGGTGCATCGCAGTGAGTGCAAAAACCTAGGTGATCGTAAAAACGATCCAGAGAAGCTGTTTGCTCTTGAGTGGTCGGACAGTATAGATGAAGACTTCCCGGTCGCGCTGCGCATTGAAATTGAGAGCCGTCGTGGGCTGGTGGCCGAGCTGGCGGGCGTGGTGACCGATGCCGACGCTAATATCGAGCGTATCGGCATTGAAGAGCGTGATGCGCGGCTTTCAATCGTTAATTTAACCTTATCGGTAAAAGGCCGAGTGCATCTTGCGCGCATTATTAAGCGTATTCGCAACCTTCCTAATGTCGGCAAAATAACCAGAATGACCAATTAATCACCCGTTAGTAGGCTGCTGGCGATGGGCTGGCAGCAACTGCTATGGCGGACCATTACAATTAATGTTTAACGCTATCATCCTATCTACAACTTACCTCTAAAAATATATTAAACACGACAGGAGAGTGCTATCTCATGAGCAACAAAGCAGTTATTAATACTGAAAAAGCCCCCGCTGCAATCGGCCCTTACTCTCAAGCGATTAAGGCTGGCAACACAGTGTATCTTTCGGGTCAGATCCCGCTGAACCCAGAGACAATGGAAATTATCTCTGACGACTTTGAGGCGCAGGCACGTCAAGTATTTACCAATCTACAGGCGGTGTGTGAAGAGGCTGCCGGTACGCTTGGCGATATCGTCAAACTCAACTTATATCTTGTTGATTTGGATAACTTTGCGATCGTAAACAAGGTGATGGAAGAGTTCTTCTCGTCGCCTTTCCCTGCCCGTGCAGCGGTCGGCGTCAAAGCGTTACCCAAAGGCAGCCAAGTAGAAGCAGAAGCTGTGATGGTCATTGGCGACTAAGCCTCTGAGCTGAATGTCTTCAGCAACTGTCTTCACCAAAAACGGGCGAGCACTCTATCATCAAGTGCCCGCTCTTTTTTTGAGGTTAGTACAAAGGAGTTAGCGCCGAAACGATTAGGCTTTTTGTGGCGCTAAGAAGCCGCCCTCTTTTAGCACCTGTGCGTAGCCTTCTTTGTAGGTCGGATAGCGGAATTCATAACCCGTTTCACGGATACGGCTATTATCGCAGCGTTTGCTGGTGCGACGGCGCAGTGGTGACTGCATGGTCTCGGTAGATTCAACCTTGAGCTGTTTGGCTAACCACGCCATCACGTTATGCAGGGTGACAGGCTCGCAGTCGCTAGCTAGGTAAAGGTCGGCGAGTGGAGCGCCTTTTTCCTGACAACGAATTAAGTGCGCCAGAATACCGGTGCAGTCATCACGGTGAATACGGTTGGAGTAGCTGACTGGCGTGACAGCGGCAATGCGGCCTTCCGCGACCTGATGAATCAAACGATCACGCCCAGGGCCGTAAATACCCGAAAAGCGCACGACTGTGCCGGGGATTGAATGGTTAATCAGCGCTTGTTCGGCATCGCACATCAGCTTGCCAGAAAAGCTGGTTGATCCGGTTGGGCTGTCTTCGCTAACGACCTCGCCTTCCTGCTGGCCATAAACACTGGTCGACGACACAAAAAAGATGCGCTTTGGTGGCGTTTTATGCTGATCCAGCACGCCAAGCACACGATTAAGGCCATCCGGATAGGCGCTTTGGTAGGCACTTTCTTCGAAACGGTCAGCGCTGACGGAATAAATAACGTAGTCAGCGTGAGGCAGGGCGTCAGCACCAGCGCCTTCAAGATCGTTAAGATCAAGCGCCAACGGCTCAATGCCGGTGTCTTTTAATGCCTCGACATGACGGCGCACGCCGATAACATGATGGCCTTCGCTGAGTAGCTCGCGTCCGAGCGTTATGCCGATATCTCCGCAGCCAATAATCAGTACCGTTAGCTTCACCTTGGTCACTCCTCTTGATTAATATTCCCTATCAGATACAAAGTCCCTATGAGATGTGCCATCTTCAATAGGGTTTGTTTGTCCTTTTCCATCTCGCTATCACGATGACCTGTAACGAGCTGCAACGAGAGGATGCCACTGGCACCACTATGACTTTAACAGAACTACGCTACATCGTAACCCTTGCCCAAGAACGTCACTTTGGTCGTGCCGCCGAACGCTGCCATGTTTCGCAGCCAACGCTCTCGGTGGCGGTGAAAAAGCTCGAAGACGAGCTTGATACACCGTTGTTTGAACGTTCCAAATCAACCGTGCAGGTCACCCCGTTGGGTGAGAAAATCGTTGCTCAAGCCCAGCGCGTACTGGAACAGAGCCGACTTATCTACGAAATGGCGAATGCTGGCAAAGACCAGTTGGCTAACCCGCTGCGCATAGGCGCTATCTATACGATAGGTCCCTACTTATTTCCCCATTTAGTGCCAGCACTGGCGAGTGCCGCACCGCAAATGCCGCTATATATTGAAGAAGGCATGACTGGTTCTTTGCGGGCGAAACTGCGCAGTGGCGAGCTGGATGTCATTATTGTGGCGCTGCCTTTCACAGAGACCGATGTAGTTACCAAGCCGATTTACGATGAGCATTTTGAGGTGTTGATACCTGCCAGCCATCGCTGGGTAAGTCGTGACGCGATCCACAAAGAAGATTTGTTAGAAGAGCGCTTGTTGCTGCTGGGGGAAGGGCACTGCTTCCGTGATCAAATTTTAGAAGCCTGTCCGGCGATTACCCAAAAGCTTAACAGCCCCAATAATACGCTGATTGCTGAGGGTGGTTCATTGGAAACCATTCGCCATATGGTGGCATCTAAATTAGGCATTACGGTACTGCCACAGTCGGCGCTGGGCACTGATCAGTATGAAAATGCCATGCTAGTGAGCCGGCCCTTTGTTGAGCCCGCGCCTTCGCGCACCGTTGCCATTGCGTGGCGGGCAAGCTTTCCTCGCCCAAAAGCAATTGATGCGTTAGCCAAGGCGATTAGCCAATGTCAGCAACCTGTACACACTGCTAGTCCGTCCTCATGAGTGACCTTTCTGCACCGGTTTCGTCGCTGAAAGGGGTTGGTGAGGCGCTTGCGCTAAAGTTGGCGCGCTTGGGAATAGACTGCGTAAGCGACCTGCTATTTCACCTGCCGTTGCGCTACCAGGACCGTACACGGCTAACGCCCATTGGCCTGCTGCGCGCAGGGAGTGAGGCGGTGATAGAAGGGGAAGTCACCGCGTGCGATGTTGTGAAGGGGCGTCGGCGTAGTTTGTTAGTCAGAGTGCGCGATGGAAGCGGTATTTTAAGCCTGCGTTTTTTTCATTTTTCGCCTGCTCAGCAGCAACAGATGCGCCCCGGTGTTACGGTGCGTGCATTTGGGGAAGCGCGCGCGGGGGCAACAGGGCTGGAAATTTACCATCCTGAGTACCGGCTAAGCGGCGGTAACGATACACCGGTTGAGGAGTATTTCACGCCGATCTACCCGACCACTGAAGGGTTGCATCAGACGCGTTTGCGCGCACTTACCCAGCAAGCGCTTGCGCTACTGCAACGCTCCCCTGAGTTGCTTCCGGACGTCATTCCAGATGCCCTGCGCCAGCGGTTCAGCCTGCCTGGGTTACACGCTAGCCTGCAACTGCTACATCAACCGCCACCGGAAGTGGATATTGAGCAGCTTGCCCACGGCCATCATCCCGCCACGCGTAGGCTGGCGCTGGAAGAGCTATTGGCCCACCAACTCAGTCTGCGTGAAGTGCGGTTACGTATTCAGGCGGATGGTGCGCCATCGCTGCCGTCGGGTCGCAGCCTGCAAACCCGATTCTTAGCCCAGCTGCCGTTTGCCCTTACCGGTGCGCAGCGCCGCGTGCTGGAAGAGATTACCCTAGACCTTGCGCGGCCAGCGCCGATGCTACGGCTCGTGCAGGGCGACGTCGGCTCGGGGAAGACGGTCGTTGCGGCAATGGCGGCGCTTTCAGCGCTAGCGGGCAATTGCCAGGCGGCGATGATGGCCCCCACGGAAATTCTTGCTGAACAGCACTATCGGGCGTTTAAAGCCTGGTTTGAACCGCTGGGCATCGAAGTGGCCTGGTTGGCAGGTAAGCTCAAAGGTAAAGCGCGGTTAGATGCCAAAGCCGCTATTGCCGATGGCCGTGCGCGCATGGTGGTGGGTACTCACGCGCTGTTTCAGAGCGACGTACATTTTCAGTGTTTAGGGTTGGCAATTATTGATGAACAGCATCGCTTTGGCGTTCATCAACGCTTGGCACTGCGCGAGAAAGGCGAAGCAGGCGGGCTAACCCCCCACCAACTGATCATGACCGCGACACCGATTCCCCGCACGCTGGCCATGAGCGCTTACGCTGACCTGGATGTGTCAGTGATTGATGAGTTGCCGCCAGGGCGTACGCCGGTCAAAACCGTAGTGGTGTCTGATGAGCGGCGGCCCGAAGTGGTTGAGCGCATTCGCAATGCCTGCAGTGATGGGCGTCAGGCCTATTGGGTGTGTACGCTGATTGAAGAGTCTGAGGTGCTGCAGTGTCAGGCCGCCGAAGTCACTCGCGATGAACTAACCCAGGCGCTGCCTGAACTCGCTATTGGCCTGATTCATGGGCGTATGAAGGCCAGCGAAAAAGTCGAGGTGATGGAGGCCTTCAAAACGGGCGAACTCGACCTGCTGGTGGCCACTACCGTTATTGAAGTGGGCGTAGATGTCCCCAATGCCAGCCTGATGATTATCGAAAACCCGGAGCGCCTGGGGCTTTCTCAGTTGCATCAGTTGCGCGGCAGGGTAGGGCGCGGCAGCACGGAAAGCTTCTGTGTGTTGCTTTACCACCCGCCGCTTTCGAAAAGCTCTCGGGAACGCCTGGGGGTAATGCGTGAAACGACCGACGGTTTCCGTATTGCCGAAAAGGACTTGGAAATTCGCGGCCCTGGGGAAGTGCTCGGCACTCGCCAAACCGGTCTTGCCCAGATGAAAATTGCTGATCTTGAGCGTGACGCCGACCAGCTAGAGCGCGTTACCGCCCTTGCCCAGGCGCTTCAAGGCAACACTGAGGTCACCGCCGTATTAGTGCGGCGCTGGTTAGGCGAAGCCGCCGGGCGCTATGGGCAGGTGTAGGGAGTAATACAGCGCTTAAGCTGCGGTGCTCGCTTCTTGGTGACTCTCTACTGGTGTCTCCGTTAAGCGGTTGGCGGCTTCACCAAGGGGGCCTAGCTGTGCGGCAATCAGGCGTAGCTGGCTTTGGATGGGACGGTAAAGGGCAATGGCGTTTTCGTCCCCCTCTGAGCCCTTCTTATCGAAGGAATCTGCGGCATTCTGCTCTAGCTGCGCGAGCAGGTCGTTGACTTGATCAGCCAAGGGAGTGACGGGTTGGCGCTTATTGAGTTGTTCTGCCAGTTGCTCCAGCAGCTCGCTGATGCGCTTGGCAAGGGGCACCAAAGCGGCGTCGTCCTCATCTTCAGCCAACTGGTGGCGGTGAGCGCCAAGAGCAGATAAGTGGCTTAGCAGCGTGTTAGACAGCACGAGAAAGCGTAGGCCGCTGTCGGCGTCCTGTTTGCGATAGTGCCCCGGCTCGTGGAGCATATTGGTGAGCAGCGTTGACAGCGCCGCATCGGCATTGTGGGCATTGCGGCGGGCTAACCGGTAAGCCAAATCGTCCTGCTTGCCCTCTTCATACTGGTGAACAATCTCATCTAAATAACGGCGGTGGTTGGTGAGGACTTTTGCGGCCTCCCGGTACAGCCGACGCCCTTGCCAGTCTGGCAGAATAAAAAATACCGCTAGCCCGGCAATCAACGAACCCACCAAGGTATCCAATAGCCTAGGTAAGATCAGATTAAAACCGTCGCCGACCTGGTTAAAGCTGCACAGTACCAGCAGTGTGATTGAAGCAGTGGCGATAACGTAGTGACGCTCGCGGTTGGCAAAAAAACAAACGCCCGCGGCCACCGCAATCATGCTTTGTATGCTGGCTTGGGGGAACAAGCTAATGGATGCCCAACCTGCAATGAGACCAAGCACCGTGCCGAGGATGCGCTGTGACAGAAAACGACGCGTGGTGGCAAAGTTAGGGCGACAGACGAACAGCGTGGTGAGCAAGATCCAAAACCCCTGCTCGGGGTCAAGCCACTGGAGCAGCCCATAGCCCACTAACAGCGCGGTGGATAAGCGCACTGCATGGCGAAACGTGGGTGAGCCCAGCGTCAAATTTAGCTGAACGCGTTTCCACGCTTCTAGCACGCTAGAGGGGGAGCGGTCGTAAAGTGAACTATCACGACGATCATCGTCGGTGTCTGGGTTGTGAGCA
This sequence comes from Halomonas sp. 3F2F, assembly GCF_014897805.1. Taxonomy (NCBI): domain Bacteria; kingdom Pseudomonadati; phylum Pseudomonadota; class Gammaproteobacteria; order Oceanospirillales; family Halomonadaceae; genus Halomonas; species Halomonas sp. 3F2F. Next base: position 87,696 of record NZ_JABUZE010000067.1, on the reverse strand, counting down.
CTGGCAATCTGAGCTTCCAGAATAGACAGGTTATCAGCAAGTGCATTGAGCGGGTGGATAAGCGGACGCCATTCGGGCTTACCGCGCTCGCTTAGGTTGTCGATAGAAGCGCGTAGATCGGCCAGTGCCTGCTCACTCTGCTCATGGCCAAATGGGCGGTTAAGCAACAACGATTTGGCTAGCTGGCGGCAGGCGCGGCCTTGTTGGTCTAAGAGTCGCTGGCAACGAAACAGCACGTCATGGTGAAAAAACGCTTCGGTGAGCGCGCTATAGGGGTAGTGGGTAGAGCTTGCCCGCTCGTGTATATCCTGGGCGATAAAGTAAATTTGTAAGTAACGGTTTAGCTTGCGGCTGCCACGCTGCCCCTCTAAGCGGCGAAAAATCATCTCTTTTGCTTGATTGAGGGCATCGACTACCTTGCCGTTTTGCCTGGCTAGCGCCACGCGACGTGCCTCAAGATCGACCCCACGAACAGGCTCAAACAGCGCAGACTTCAAGATTAAAAACTCACCTAGTGCTTTATATACCCGCGCCATGCTTTGTTTAACCGGCTGACGCGAAAAAAGGGCGCACCATAGGATTGAGATAACCCCGTACCACGCGGCTCCTGCAAGCAGCAGCAATTGCCGGGAAGCCACGTCTTCATCCACGCCACCGTGCTGTTCAATGTTGATCATTGAGTAGATCGATAGGATTAACGTGCCTGACGCAATGGTCGCGTACCGCTGACCAATGGCACCCAGCATAATTAACGTGAAGGTAGAAACCGCCAGCCCAACTGCAAACAGCCACGGCCAGGGGAAAAGCCACTGAACGACAAACGACGCCGATGCAAAGCAGGCAAGCGTGACTACTAGCGCCTGCAGGCGTCCCTGCCAGCTGTCATCAGTTTCAGAAAGAGCGCTCGCAATAATGCCTAAGAACAGCGGAATCACCAGCGCGATGTCTCCTGCCAAACCGCTAAACAGCAGCGCCCCGCTGAACGCGATAAACACGCGCAGGCTGTAGGCGAACTTGTCCAGGGTCCATAGACGCCGCAGGGGCAATGAAATAGGCATAGAGTCTCTAATGGGTCGCTTTTTAGACTTTAGTTTAATGCTTAGTATAGAGTGAAGCGTGTGTGCTTGTCTTTACCCGCTGTTTTCAACGGCTGTGCTCAATGGCTATACAAAACGTAACCGAGCAAGCGTGATGCTTGGCAGCGAGGGGCTGGTCAGTGAGAGCCTAGTCTGAAAGATAGCAGGGGCAATAAGAGAAATCTTAGGAAGGAACCCGCCACCTTGAGGTGGCGGGTTAGTTATTACATATTTTTCAGTAGCTTTTGAAGCTTGTTCATATCGGCGGAGTCGCCCACTAGGCGGACTTCGCCAGCTACCATGCCGTCCAGAAATGCCTGTTGCGTCGGCTTTTTAAGGATTTTCAACGCGGCATCCTGATCGCGAAAACGAAGCTCAAGGTCTAGGTCAACGGGTAGTCCTTTGCCGGTATCAATGCCTTTCGAGGTCATTCGATAATACCGAGCAATACTAAGGTCTTCCGTGGCAACACCCCAGTCCAGGCCGCGCATACGCTCAAGTTGTTCACGAAAGCGCGGCTTGCGTCGCAGGGCTCTTTTAAGCAGTAAGCTCAGTAGCCACAGCGTCAGCTTGAGTTTCATTAGGAAACGGCGTCCTTAAGCGCTTTGCCCGGCTTGAACGCAACATTTTTGCTGGCGGGAATCTGTAACGGCGCGCCAGTTTGCGGGTTTTTGCCAGTACGTGCGGCACGCTGGCGTACGGTAAACGTTCCAAAACCAATCAGAGCAACATCTTCGCCTTTGGCAACGCTGTTAGTGATTTCGTCCAAGATAACGTTCAGGACTTGGCCTGCTTTGTCTTTGGATAGATCAGCGTTTTCAGCAATTGCGGCTGCGAGTTCAGGTTTGCGCATAAAGGTATCTCCCTATGTGGAAATCAAGCGTAAGTTCATCTGAGTTGTTAGAAGCACTGCCCAGCTGGTTAACTTTTTTAGCCTAGTCGCTAAGGCGGCGAAAATCAGCCTAGCAGCGCAGGTGCTACTCTGGAAAGCTCCACTTTCCTTCTCACGCAGCTGCCTGTCAACGCAAATCCAATCAAACGACCGTCTTTATTTTCAGCAACGGCTGTCATGTCACCGCCTTCTCCCTCAATTCTCCACCGTGCTGGTGTTGTTACCGGTGGGTAGGCAACCACGGGTAGTAATGGCGTTTTCACAATGACGGGCCACGCCCCAAAGCTGACGCTGGTTGGTTTTCCGGCGAGGGTTGACGCCAACGCTTTTACGCTCGCCTGCAGGGGCTGCACGTACATAGCGTTAACTCCCTCAACGCAAGCCGCATCGCCCAACGCAAATATGTTCGGTCGAGAGGTGCGTAACTGGCGGTCAACCACAATACCGCGATGGCTAACCGCCAGCCCGGCTGCTTCGGCAAGTTGAGTGTGCGGAACTAAGCCAGTGGCGAGTAATACGATGTCGGCAGCATAGACGTCGCCATTATCAAGATGGAGTGATAGGGCATTATCTACGTTAAGGGCGAGCGTTTTCAGGTTATGCCCTAAAGCAAGTTGGATGCCAGCGTCTTGGAAAGCATCCGCCAGCGCTTGGCCGAGTGGCTCGGGCAGTAGGCGTTGCAGCGGGGTGCTTTCTGGCGCAATGAGGGTGACTTGGTGGCCGCCAGCATGGAGGTCATTGGCGAACTCGCAGCCCACCAGCCCGGTACCGACAACCGCAACACGTTTAGTAGTCGCTGCGCTTAATGCGGCATAAAAGCGGCGATACTCGTCTAAGTCGTTGATGGTAAAGCATCGTTTGGCGACACTCTCGGGCACGCTGAAAGGCGTATGGGGCGCTGCCCCAGTGGCCAGCACTAGATCGTCGTAGTGGAGCTGTTGGCCATTACTGAGTTCTACGCATTGGTTATCCACATGCAGGTGTGCGACCTGGGTGTGGGTAATTAACTCAGCGTTCAGTTCCTCTGCGACGCTGCTGGCGTCACGTTGGGCAAGTTGGTCTGGCGTTAAGCGTTTCGCAAAGCCTGTAGAAAGCAGCGGTTTACTGTAATCATCGCCACTATCGGCACTAATAAGGGTAATGGCACGTGTATCGCCTTGTCGGCGTAGAGCGCGCGCAAGGCCAATCCCCGCCATACCGGTGCCAATAATAATCAGTGCCGAATGGGAATATCGCGATATCTCGTGTGAGGGCATGCAGTCACCAAAAGTCGGCGGAACAAAAGCCTGTGAGGTCACCATGTTACACTAGCTTTCTGTGTATTGACCGCCTTGGAGACTTTGGTGATCGCCCCTACTGTTCGGCAAGCTTCCCTTCCTCATCGACTCTTTCCTCACTGGCTCCCTGTTGCTGCGGCTCGTCCTGCAATGAGCGCTGCGTGGTGGCAGTGGGTGGCCTCGACGGACTCTTTAACGACGCGGTTAACCGTCGCAGGCGGCACAAACGCGTTTCGGGTGCAATTGTTACGTCAAACGATTGGCTTACCTCTGCGGGATGAAGCGCTAGCGCTGGGAATTGAACCGCGCCGCTATGCATGGCTGAGGGAAGTCGCATTGTGTGTAGGTGATAAGCCCTGGGTGGTAGCACGCTCGGTAGCGCCACTTAGTCAATTACAAGGTAAGGGGTTAGAAGGGCTTGGCGAGCGTTCATTAGGCAGTTGGCTGTTTCAACAACCTGACTTAGTGCGCGGGCCACTCTACGCCACTCGCCATCAGCCACGCTTTGTCGCGGAACACTCTGCGTCGCTTTTAGATAGTGTATGGGGGCGGCGCTCAGTGTTTCAGCACAGTGGGCTGTCGCTGTTAGTGCAGGAATACTTTTTATCGACCATGGCAGATGATCTTGCCCTGTCTTCGCGCTAGGCTATCGCCAGCGTTTTCTTTTTGAGAGGTAAGCATGGACCGTTCTCTGTTGAGGCCAACGGGATGGGCTCGGGTGGCTGATTTTTTACATTTAACGCGATTGGATCGCCCGATTGGTACTTGGCTATTGATGTGGCCCACCTTATGGGCATTGTGGATAGCAGCAGAGGGTGTGCCTGGACGGAATGTTCTGCTGATCTTTATTGCTGGCGTTTATGTGATGCGCGCCGCGGGCTGTGTGGTTAATGATTACGCTGATCGTCATTTCGATGGCCATGTAAAGCGCACTAAACATCGTCCGCTAGCCACTGGTCGTATCAGTGAAACCGAGGCGCAGCTGCTGTTTATCGCGCTGGTAGCCACTGCTTTCATTTTAGTGCTATTGACCAATTGGTTTACGGTGCTGTTGTCGATAGGTGGTGTTGTATTAGCGTTCATTTACCCGTTTATGAAGCGCTACACCCATTTACCTCAGGTGGTGTTAGGGGCTGCGTTCTCTTGGGCGATCCCCATGGCATTCGGTGCGGTATTGGGTCATGTACCGTTTGAAGCATGGCTATTGTTTAGCGCTAACGTGCTGTGGACCGTTGCCTACGATACTCAATACGCCATGGTCGACCGCGACGATGACCTAAAAATTGGCATCAAATCTACCGCGGTGCTGTTTGGTAGCGCTGATCGTCTGATCATTGGTGTGTTGCAAGTGGCGGCACTTGGACTACTTGCCTGGGTAGGATGGCGTGTTGGTTTAGGTGGCTTTTTCTGGCTTGGGCTAGCCGCTATGGCCGCTACGTTTGTCCATCAACAACGCTTAATCGCTGGCCGTGAGCGCGACCGCTGCTTCCAGGCATTTCTTAATAATCATTGGTCAGGCTTGTTAATTTTTGCAGGTATTGCACTAAGTTGGTGGCCAATAACTGGCTAAATGTCCTCTATGTCATAAAATTGTCATCGAGTCATGGTGTTATCGTCACTGACATGTCTTTGAACTGTTTTTTTAAACTATTTTTTTAAATTAGTTTTCATTGAACACCGTGAGGCCCTGGAATGACCGCCAAGACCGTTTTGATTGTCGATGATGAGGCGCCTATTCGCGAGATGATCGCAGTGGCGCTGGAAATGGCTGACTATCGCGTGCTTGAAGCGGATAACGCCCAGGATGCCCACGCGATGATGGTTGACCACCAGCCAGATCTGCTTTTGCTGGATTGGATGATGCCGGGTACCAGTGGTATTGAGCTTGCAAGGCGCTTAAAGCGTGAAGAAGCCACTGCCGAGGTGCCTATCATTATGCTGACCGCTAAAGGCGAAGAAGATAATAAGATTCAAGGGCTTGAGGCTGGGGCGGATGACTATATCACCAAGCCTTTCTCTCCCCGCGAACTGGTGGCGCGCTTAAAAGCAGTATTGCGACGTACTACCCCCCGTGGTGTCGAAGATCCTATTGAAATTAATGGCTTGCTATTAGACCCAGTGAGCCACCGTGTGAGTGCTTACGGTAAGGCGTTAGAAATGGGGCCGACGGAGTACCGTTTGCTGCAGTTTTTCATGACGCACCAAGAGCGCGCCTATACACGTAGCCAACTGCTCGATCAAGTGTGGGGCGGTAACGTATACGTTGAAGAGCGGACGGTAGATGTTCACATCCGACGTCTACGTAAGGCCCTAGGAGAAGCTCACCAGAGTCTCATTCAAACGGTGAGAGGCACTGGGTACCGTTTTTCCGCGCGGGTGTAACGGTGCGCCTGTGGAGCCGAGAACTATGGCGAATTGCGTGGCTGGCCGCTTTGGGCGCTTGTCTGGGGTGGTTGCTGGGTATGCCAGGTCTTGGCGTTGCTGCAGGTCTTGCCGTTTGTCTGGTGTATCAACTGCGCCAACTGCGTGCGCTCTTTAAGTGGTTAACGCTTCACCCTCATGATGAACCCCCTGCTGCGAGCGGCATGTGGGGCGAGCTTTTTGATCGCTTGTATCGCTACCAAAAGAGCCAACGGATTACTCAGAATCGCTTACGTGCCACCCTTGCACGTATTCAGGAATCATCCGAAGCGATGCGTGACAGTGTCGTTATGCTAGATCGGCATGGTGACCTGGAGTGGTGGAACAGTGCCGCGACGGAAATGCTGGGCTTGCAAACCGCCCACGACCGTGGCCAGCACATTACCAATCTGCTTCGTGACCCGCGATTTATCAGCTACTTTAATGCGCGTAAATACGGTGAGCCGCTGACCTTAACGTCGCCCATCGATGAACGGCATATCCTTCAATATCAAATTACTCTCTATGGTGATGATGAGCGCTTGGTAATGGCGCGAGATATTACCCGCTTGCATCGTTTAGAGCAGATGCGGCGTGACTTTGTCGCCAATGTTTCCCATGAACTACGCACACCGCTAACGGTACTGACGGGTTATTTAGAAACCTACAGCGACTTGAAAGAGCAACTTCCACCACGTTTGGGCCGAGGTATTGCTCAGATGGAAGAGCAGACGAAGCGTATGCAAAACTTAGTCAATGATCTGCTACTGCTCTCTCGGTTAGAAATTGATCAAGGTGGCGAGGATCATCATGCGTTGGCGTTAGGGCCAATGCTCGACACCATTCGCCGCGATGCGCTAGCGCTCTCTAACCAACAGCACAGTGTTCAAGTCGCGCTTGAAAGCGATGCCCGTCTGATCGGCAGCGAGCAGGAACTGCATAGCGCTATTTCAAACCTAGTGTTTAACGCTGTGCGGTATACGCCAGAGGGTAGTCAGATAACACTTCGCTGGAAAACCCTGCCGAATGGCAGTGCTTGTATTGAAGTTGACGACGATGGTGAGGGAATTGACCCTGTGCATATTCCACGCTTAACCGAGCGTTTCTATCGCGTTGATAAAGGTCGTAGTACTGCAACGGGTGGTACCGGGCTTGGTCTGGCGATTGTAAAGCATGTGCTACTAAGACATGACGCATTGTTACAAATTGAATCTCGCCCTGGCGAAGGAGCCCTCTTTCGCTGTGTTTTTCCGTCATCACGTGTTGTCAAAAGCGAGCCCGCCTCGCGCAATGCTGTTTAAGTACAAGTGATGTATAGATGTGTCATGCTTGTCATACAAGTATGGTCACATAATACTCATGTGCCATTTCTAACCACTTTCCCTGCTTGATCTGCAAACGCTTTAAGCGCCCTTTCTATTATCTTTTATTTAATAAGTGTTTGTTTTATCGGTTTTTTTATATAATTTTTGATTTTTTGGCACATCGTATGCAAGTGTCTTGGTACTTGGTAAGAGAGAAAACCATAGGAATTGGTAAGCCGAAAGGCCGTCTTTCTTACTATTTAAGCAGTACCTGAACAGCGATCTAGGAGGCGGAACATGATGTCCAAGGAACTACTCAAGAAAGCTGGTATTTTAAGTGTCGCGTTTGGTTTAGTGGCTAGCCCTGCAGCATTCGCTCAAGAGCCAGCAGACCCCGCGAACAATATTTCCCCTGATGAGCAGCCTGTTGAGACTCAATCCGAAAGTACAACAGATTCAAGTGATTATGATAGCCAAGAGTTGACTCATGACGAAGGCGATAACGCCAGCGACATGAAACCTAGTTCAACGAGCCAGGACGATTCAGAGTCTGGCTATGACAGCACAGATGAGTTGCCTGAAGAAAATAGCGGAATGTAACATTAACTTTGGTTACTTATCTTTTCAAAAGGTACTATAACTCTTACGCTTACGGATGAGCTATTCAGAGGCATGGATGTCAAATTGCATGGATGCTCCTAGATTCAAGGATTGAATCTTTCGACGGTCAACACGCTAGTTAGGGTTAATTCCAAGGTTGGAGCCCCTCAAACGGATAGGAAGCTAGTGTTACGTATCGCGATACTAAGAGTGCTCAAGACCCCACTTCGGTGGGGTCTAATTTTTTGTGTATAGTATAATCATTGTTACGTTGCCCACTGTTTCTTGGTGTTAAAAATGCAATTATTCAGATGACACGTTTTGCGATTGGCAAAAGAAGGTACCTTGTATCATTGCATTGTCGGTTGCTCCATATAGCAAGGAGTTTTTATTTATGTTGTTGAAATCATTTGTTAAAAGCACTGTGGTTGTAGGCTTATCGTTGGGGCTTATCGCAAGCCCAATAGCGTTTGCACACTCTTCCATTGAGCTGAATAAAGAACGTGCTGAGAACCAAGAAATTATTCAACCTCAATCTCGTAACACATCGGGCCCTGCGACCTATTCAGCTAAAGATTTGATCAATGATAATGAGAATACTCTGATATATGCTCCTTCAAGCCGTGCCAGTGACGCTGATGATGACTCTAAAGAGCGAGCAGGTTATCGCGCTGAAGAACTCAACCGTGAAGAAGGTAGCAGTACACGCTGGTAAAGAGGGCGATGGTTAAACGTGTGTGACAAATAAGTTTTATAGCAAAAACCCCGCTTCGGCGGGGTTTTTGTGGTTAAGACGGTGATCGATTGATCCTGTTAATGCTGGTGATGGCGGTCAGCGGCGGTGCTTCCTTCTTGGGCGCTTTGAACCCAAACTTCTATTTCAATAGCGTCTTGCTGGGCAAATTCGAGCGTGATGGGAAACCGGTCACCTTCTGCCAATGGCTGATGTAATCCCATTAGCATTAAGTGATAGCCGCCACCTGGGCGCATTGTTAGCGTTTCATCTTTAGCGATTTCGATAGCACTGACGTGGCGCATTTTCATCATATCGCCTTCCATCTGCATATCATGTAGCTCAACACTTTCGCTCACAGGTGTCTGTGCGCTGACCAGTGTGACGGACTCTGTATGAGCCGTAATATCCAGATAAGCGGCACCATTTGTCACACCGGGGGGCGTTGGCGTGGCAAAAGGATGAGCGATCCTTAGCTGGTCGGTTTGAACGTCGTGAGCCGATGCGAAAGAGATTGAGCCAGTGAGGAGAGCCGTCAACCAGAGTGCGCGGGTCAGCATGGTCGTATTCCTTGTAGGGGCCTTATCTTCTTAACAAGGCTTATGCTTAATCTTGAGAATAATAGTGAAGCCAAACAACCTTAAGGTAACAAATAGGTTGTATCAGCGTTATAGCGATTAAGTCATTAGCGATGAGGCGTAATGTCGCGCGTGCCGCGGTAGTGGTCGTCCCACATTAAGACGGCACCTGCCACTGCGCCGGGAATTAAGAACAGGTTGGCGAGAGGAATCCAGGTCACGAGCATAATTAACCCGCCGTAGGTGAGACTTGGCCACCACCGTTTCGATAATCGTGTACGCATATCGCGAAAGGTAATCTTATTGTTATCCATAGGATAATCTAAATAAGTGATTGCCATGATCCACGCGGAAAAAAGGATCCACAAAATAGGCGCTATCAGGTTTAGGCCAGGTATCCAGCTAATGATAAACAGTATCACCATGCGTGGCAGAATATAACCGAGTTTGACTAGCTCGCGACCCAAGGCATCGACGGCGGTTTTAGCGAGCCCGCGGTCATCCAGGGGTTCACGTCCTGTTGCTTGACGCTCTACCTTCGCGGCTAAAAAACCATAGAAAGGTGCGGCGATTAAGTGGGTGACCAGGGTGAAGGTAAAAAAGATCACCAGCAGTAGGCTGATAAAGAACAGTGGCCAGATTAGCCATGAGAGCCACTCAAGCCAGCTTGGCACCATGGTCATCGCACTATCTAACCAGCCAGAAAAGCGGCTGACCACGAAACTGAGCATGCTGGCATAAACGATTATATTGACCACGATGGGTAGGAAAATATAGCGCCGCAGACCTTTCTGGTATACCAAGCGAGTGCCTCGACTCAGCGCTGTCATCGCATCCAACATGTTTGCTCCTTAGAAAAAACGCCCAGAGGGGATATCTGGGCGTATTGCAGGAGGAATCGCGTGCTAGGTCAAGATTTTTTAAGTGCCTGTGGGTCGATAGTGTCGGGATCGCTATGGCGAATATCTAGCCCTTTGACCAAGTAGACAACGTACTCCGCCAGGTTGTTGGCATGATCCCCCACGCGTTCTAAGGCACGTAGCACCCACATAATGCTAAGTACGGAGCTAATCGAACGTGAATCTTCCATCATAAAGGTCATCAGCGAGCGCATGGCGCTACCATACTCATCGTCAACGAACTCATCTTCGCGCACAACTTGCATTGCAAGATCGGTATCAAAACGCGCAAACGCGGTAAGTGCATCGCGAAGCATTTTACGCACGTGCTCGCTGATATGGCGTACTTCGACTAAACCACGGATGCTGCCGCTACTTTCGCTCAACAGTAGTGCATTTCGAGCAATTTTGCTGGCTTCATCGCCGATACGCTCGAGGTCGGACGTTGCGCGAATAACCGCTAGCACTAAGCGTAAGTCGGAAGCCGCTGGCTGACGGCGCGCTAATACCCGCGTACATTCATCGTCAATTTGCAGTTGCAGGTCGTTCACTTGGCGGTCATTGTCGCGCACTTTCTCAGCAAGACGGCTATCACCTTCCAGTAGCGCAAAAACAGCATCTTGCACTTGTTTTTCCACCAGACCGCCCATGGCCATCAGGTGGGTTTTTAGCTCTTCCAGCTCTTGGTTGAACTGGCGAGAGATATGTTGGCTGTGGCTATCGCTCGTAATATCCATTGAGCACTCCTGACGTGATGTCTTTGGGGCCTAGGTGATGCGGCCGGTGATGTAGTTTTCGGTGCGTTGTAAACGCGGGTTGGTGAACACTTGATCCGTTGGCCCGTACTCAACGAGTTCACCGTGCTGCAAAAAAGCCGTGTAGTCAGAAACCCGCGCGGCTTGCTGCATATTGTGGGTAACCAGCACTAGCGTTAGCTGTGATTTAAGGTTACGAATCAGCTCTTCAATTTTCAGCGTTGAGATCGGGTCTAAGGCTGACGCTGGTTCATCAAGTAGCAGTACATCCGGCTGTACGGCAAGCGTACGAGCAATGACCAAGCGCTGCTGCTGGCCGCCAGATAGCTGCCAGGCCGAGCGGTGCAGTCGGTCTTTAACCTCATCCCACAGTGCTGCCGATGTCAGTGCCCATTCGATAATGTCGTCCCGCTTTCGCTTGGGTAAGCGTTGCTGTAAACGCAGGCCAAAGGCCACGTTTTCATAAATCGACATAGGGAAAGGGTTGGGTGTTTGAAACACCATCCCAACGCGCCGTCGCAACTCGGTAACATTCATGTCCGGGGCATGAATATCCTGACCTTCAAGCTGAATATGGCCACTGTGTGTTACCGATTCATTAAGGTCGTGCAGTCGGTTAATCGCGCGTAGTAGTGTCGACTTTCCACAGCCTGAAGGGCCAATAAAGGCCGTTACACGGTGGCGTGGTAGGTCTAATGTTAGATCGCGCAACGCCATTTTCCCCGCATAAGCGAGGTGAAACTTTGCAATGCTCAAGCAGCGCTGTTCGGCAGAAAAACGCGCCACGGGTGCGAGAGCCGCATTGTTGGACGATAAAGACGCTAACATTCGTTTCCTCGCTGACGCCTCAGATAATGACGCAGAAATATGGCAGTTAGATTAAGCACGAGTACGATTAATACCAGCAGCAGCGCAGTGGCGAAAACTAGCGGAATGGCGGCCTGCACATCTTCACCATGAAAGGCGGTATCAAATAAATGATAGCCGAGGTGCATAAACTTGCGCTCTAGATGAAGGTAGGGAAACTCACTATCTACAGGCATTTGCGGGGCTAGCTTGGCGACGCCCACTAGCATTAGCGGCGCCACTTCACCTGCGGCCCTGGCGACGGCTAAAATCATCCCCGTTAGCATGGCGGGCGTTGCCATGGGTAACACCACCCGCGTTAACATTTCCAAGCGTGTCGCACCCAGCGCAACGGCACCTTCCCGCTGGGCATCAGGTATGCGTGCTAGCCCTTCTTCGGTAGCGACAATCACTACCGGTAACGTGAGCAAGGCAAGTGTTAGCGAGGCCCAAAGAAGGCCGCCGGTTCCAAATGTGGGTGAGGGCAGTTCATCGCTAAAGAACCAGCTGTCGATAGAGCCGCCTACTCCGTATACAAATACCCCAAGGCCAAACACGCCATAAACGATTGAAGGCACGCCTGCCAGGTTGCGTACGCCAATGCGAACTAAGCGTGTTAAGCGGTTTTGGTGGGCGATTTCGTTTAAGTAAATAGCCGCGAGAACCCCAAACGGAGTAACGATCACTGACATCAGAATGACCATTAAGACGGTGCCAAAAATGGCTGGCCAGACACCTCCGCCAGTATTTGCGGCGCGTGGCCCTTCACTCAGAAATTGCCAGATGCGCTGCCCCCAGGCGATGGTTTTTTGTCCCCAGGACATGGAATTTGGTGATTGAAAATAGGTAACACTTGCCAGCGGCTGGCGAAGTATTTGACCATCGGCGGTGGCTAGCACTAACGTGCCAGGGGGCCGCTGGTTAACGGGCAAGGCAAGCGCATCCTGGATGAAGGCCCAGGCAGCTTGTTCTGTTAACCGTTGATCGCCACTCTCCAGCGTCATTAAGCGACCTATAAAATCACCCCATGGGGTGCGCGTTAAGCGGATAAGGTCGGCTGGCTCGGCCTGTTGGCTAATCTCATCAATGGCAATCCACTGCCAGTTGCTTCCTGTAACATCCTGATTACCAGTGAAATAGAGCCGTTCTGCCCCTGCTCCTTTGGGCAGCGTCGTTTCACGAACTGGCTGCCCAATGACGATGTCGCCTGACTTGAGGGTAACTTCCTCTAATGGCGCTGGCCAAAAATGGCCTAACCCCCGAATCGTCAGCAGCGTTAATAATGCTGCCAACATTAATAACGAAAGCGCCACGCAGGCAGCACAAAGCCAAGGCCAGAGCCCGCTGCCGCTCATTTTTAAAAAACCAACGTTTGCAAAAACAGCCCGCTGCCAACGCATTAGAGTGTGCTCCCTAAGCGTTGATAGCGTCGGCGCAAGCGCTGTCTGACAATTTCAGCCAGTGTGTTCACCACAAAGGTAAAAATGAACAAGGCTAACGCCGCCAGTATCAGTAAGTGATAGGTCAGCCCGCCTGGTGAAGCCTCGGGAAGCTCAATGGCGATAGAGGCTGATAGTGAACGTAGCCCTTCAAACGGACTGGCACTCAAGAGCGCGGTGTTACCGCTGGCCATTAACACAATCATGGTTTCGCCCACGGCGCGGCCAGCGCCAATCATCACCGCTGAAAAGACCCCAGGACCTGCCGTGGGTAGGGCAACTTTCCACAGTGCTTGCCAGCGGCTAGCGCCTAGCGCTTGAGCACCTTCCATTAAGGTAGGGGGCACATCGGCAAGTGCATCTTCTGCGAGTGAATAAATACTGGGAATCACCGCAAATCCCATCGCAATGCCCACAATCAATGCATTTCGAGTGGCGTAATCAAGACCGTAACGTTGATCCAGCAAGCGTCGCAGGTCACCGCCAAGCCAGTGTTGTTCAATGATGGGAGCAATCCATATAGCCAGTACAGCCATGCCAGCCAACCAGGGGATCAGCCATAAGCCTGCCCAAGAAAGCGGTAGTCGTTGACGAACGTGGGCGGCCGTCCGATACCATAGATATCCTGCTAAGGCTGCGCTAAGAGGTAGCCAAATAATGATCATCAAGGCACTGGCCAGGTTTCGTTCCACCCAGGGGGCGAGTAATAAACCGGCAATGAAACCGATGACAACGCCAGGCACCGCCTCCATCAACTCAAGCGTTGGCTTCAAACGGCTGCGGAGCCGTGCTGACATAAATAGCGCAGAGTACATTGCCGCGCCTAGGGCAATAGGCGTTGCGAATAGCATGGCCGCCAGTGCCGCTTTTAATGTTCCCCAGGCAAGGGGCGAGAGTTTAGCGAGGCTGAACGTGTCGCCAAAGGCGAGCAAGGGTAGCGTTTCCCAAAAAAGGAACACGCCAATCGCTAAAATTGCCAACAAAACACCAATGCCACCAGCGGTGATAAGCCCGGTAGCAAGTCGGTCTTGTATATGGCGCAGCGGCTGACGCGAGAAGGGTAGCCGAGGAGGAGTCATGTCGACATCATAGAAAAGCGAAAGCCATCACGAAAATAAGCATGCATGGTCAAGTCTCCTTACCCTATCGTTTATTTATGACAATTAAATGACAGTTCACAGGTGTTGGCGCTGAGCATCACGCAGGTGATTGGGCAGCGGCACAAAGCCAGCTGCTTTGACAATCTGTTGACCCTCTTCGGAAAAGATAAGTGTCAGAAAGGCTTGCTCCACAGGTGGCAATGACTCGCCGGGTGGCAGGTTAACGTAAAGATAGAGATCGCGTGATAATGGGTACTTTCCTTGCTGAATAGAGCGTTCGTTGGGGGCAACGGCAGCGCCGGATTCATCTACTAGGCGCAGTGCGCGCACCATTGGGTTTAAGTGGTTGTAGCCTGCATAGCCCATGGCATTGAAGGACTCTCCTACAGCAGCAATGACCGCCGATGAGCCTGGGTGTTCACTGATATCTAGGCGGAACTCGCCATCGCACAGGGCTCTTGCCTGAAAGAGGCCATGAGTGCCTGACGCTAGGTTACGACCATGCAGGGCTATTTGGCCATAGGGCCAATCCGTCGCCGGGATCAGCGTACTCCAGCGCCGGATGGGGTGGGGAGCACCGCAAGCGAGGCTAGTTGAAAAAATCGCATCGACTTGTTGGAGTGTCAGGGTATCCAATGGGTTATGGCGATGTACCGCCACGACTAATGCATCCCGAGCAACTCGAAGTTCAAGCGGTGGGTAACCGTAGCGGTCAATAAACTGCTGGCGTTCTGCATGGGTCATGGGGCGTGACATCGGCCCTAGGCGGGTGGTGCCTGCCACTAAGGCAGTTGGCGCGCTGGCTGAGCCGCCGGCCTGAAATTGTAGGTTGATATCCGGGTGGCGGGCGCTTAAGGCTTCGCCCCAGCGCAGCACCAAGCCTGCCATGGTGTCAGAACCGACGGCACCTAACGTGCCGCTCACCGAGGTTGGCTGCCCCCAGGCAAGCGTGCCTGCCATTAAAAGCCAGCCAGTCAGAAGCAGTAGCAGTTGATGTTTACTCACACGTCGTAAATTGTAACGCTTCAAACGACACCCCTCTTGTGATTAACTATTACCAGCCTATTGCGATGCAGCAACATCACAACAATAACCTTTTGAAGCGACCACCTTATGACACCGCTGGACACCGATTTGGACGATGTACCTGCTCCGCAGGGGCAGCTCACCTTAAAGTTACTGGCTTCTCGGCAAGATACCAATCTCTATGGTGATATTCCGGGTGGTTGGTTAGTCAATCAGATGGATCAAGCCGCCGAACTAGCCGCGGGCCGAGAGGCAGGCGGTCGCACAGCGACCGTAGCGATTGAGGCGATGGATTTTTTAAGCCCGGTACGTGTGGGCTCAATGGTGAGCGTTTATACCTGCGTGCGGGAAATAGGCCATAGCTCGATTAAGATTGATGTTGAGGTATGGGTGCGTCCACCTCAGGGTCGCCATTTGGAAGAGCGGCAGAAAGTGACCGAAGCGCGTTTTGTGATGGTAGCGTTGGATGATAATGGGCGTATCCGTGCGGTGCATAGCTGAGAGATTGGTTGACCATTAACATCGCAGAAGGGCGCCTTGGCGCCCTTTGTTGTGTCGCTACTAAACGTTGGCGAAATTCCTAGACGCCGACATTGTCGCGGTTTTTCAGGTAGGCGTATTCGCCGACATCGCTGAATGGGCGCAGTAATTTCTGGAAGGCTGAGTAAGAGTCATAAACACGGCGAGACTCTTCGTCATTGTCTACTTGGCGTTGGATCGCCTCTTTTGAAGATTCATACAGCGCTGCCATCACGTCTTCCGGGAAGGTACGCAGTTGAACACCATGTTCATCGACCAGCGTTTCCAATGCCTGAGCGTTACGGAAGGCAAATTCGCTGATCATGGCGAGGTTAGAGGCGCGCGCAGCCTCACGGATCACGTCTTGCAGATCTTCTGGCAGGGAATTCCAAGCGTCTAAATTGACCGTGCCTTCCAGCACGGCTGTAGGCTCGTTCCATGCGGAGGTGTAGTAGTAATCCGCTACTTGGTGAAGGCCAAATGCCATATCATTGTAAGGCCCGACCCAGTCCGCTGCATCAAGTGCGCCGGTTTGCAGCGAGGTGAAGATTTCTGAGCCCGCCATAGTGACGGTACTCACACCAATGCCGTTCATCGCTTCGCCAGCAAGGCCTGGCAGGCGAAGTTTTAGGCCCTGCATATCGTCTAGAGAGTTAATCTCTTTTTTGAACCAGCCGCCCATTTGCGTGCCGGTATTACCGACCGCAAAAGGCTTCAGGTTGTGGTTGGCGTAGATCTCATCCCACAGCTCCTGGCCACCACCGTTATACAGCCACGCATTCATTTCGGTTGTGTTCATGCCAAACGGCACCGCGGTGAAAAACTGTGAGGCCGCGACCTTGCCGCGCCAGTAGTAGGATGCGGAATGCCCCATCTCTGCGGTACCCGCAGCGACCGCATCGAACACCTCAAGTGCAGGCACAAGCTCACCAGCACCGTGTACACGTATGCGCATGCGGCCATTGGAGAGCTGCTCGACCCGGCGCGCGAAGTCATTGGCACCTGTGCCAAGCGCTGGGAAGTTTTTCGGCCAGGAGGTCACCATATCCCAGGTGTAGGTTTCGTTGGCGCTAGCAGTGGAAACAAAAGGCGCAGCAGCGACACCGGCGGCACCGAAGCCGGCGGTTTTTAGAAATTGGCGGCGTTGCATGGCGGGCATAACTCCGAAATTATCTGATGTTTTTTTATTAACGCGCAGTGAGCGCAGTGTCCATCAGCCAGTATGCGCTAAGCAGGTTTTAATCGGCAAGTACTCGCCTACAGCTTTACGCTTACGTTAACACCGCTCAAAGAGGGGTGAGTTTGGCAAACCCTAGTACGAGCCATTTCACCCCTTCACCTTCAAAGCTGACCTGTACGCGGGCGCGGGCACCTTCGCCTTCCGCGTTTAAAATGATGCCTTCGCCAAACACCGGATGCATTACCCGCTGGCCAACATGCAGGGCAGGTAGGTCGCCGTCGCTTTCAACCCGCTGTTGCGCAAAACTTGAGCGTGAGGCGGTAACGGGGCGGGAAATGTGGCCACGTAGACGGACTTCTTCCAGCAGATGGGGCGGAAGTTCACGTAGAAAGCGCGATGGCCTGGGGAACACTTCTTTGCCGTGCAGGCGGCGGGTTTCGGCATGGGTCAGGTAGAGTTTCTGCATCGCACGGGTAACGCCGACATAGCAAAGTCGTCTTTCCTCTTCGAGCCGCCCTGGCTCTTCGATCGACATTTTATGAGGAAATAGGCCCTCTTCAACGCCGGCAATGAACACCACGGGAAACTCCAAGCCCTTAGCAGAGTGCAGGGTCATCAGCTGCACGCTGTCTTCAAATTCATCGGCTTCATGGTCGCCCGCATTAAGTGCCGCTTCGGAAAGAAACGCTTCCAGCGCCGCCATGCCTTCGCCTGCCTCTGGGGTTTCGAAGGCATCGCCATGGGTAAAGGCGCGCGCAGCGGTCACCAGTTCTTCCAGGTTTTCCACGCGCGCTTGGCCTTTTTCGCCGCGCTCGCTTTTGTGATGCTCGATCAGGCCAGTATGAGTGGTGATGTGGTCGATAATTTCATGCAGCGGCAGGCCAGATGCATCGTTGTCTAATTGCTCAATGAGGTTGGCAAATGTCTGTACCGCGTTGGCTGCACGGCCTTTTAGCGTGCCGTCTTGAATGGCATCGTGCAGCGCCTGCCACAGTGAAATGCTTTGCTCCCGGGCGCGATGGCGCACAATCTCTACCGTGCGGGTGCCAATCCCGCGGGTGGGCACGTTAATCACGCGCTCCAGGGAGGCATCGTCATCACGATTAAGCAGTAGGCGCAGGTACGCTAGGGCATTTTTGATCTCTAAGCGCTCATAGAAGCGATGCCCGCCGTAAATACGGTAGGGCATACCTTGGCGAATCAGCGTCTCTTCCAGTAAGCGCGATTGAGCATTCGAGCGGTAAAGAATGGCAACATCGCGGCGATTAAACCCTTCATCGACCTTTTCTTTGATGGTATCGACGATATAGCGGGCTTCTTCTAAGTCGTTAAACCCGGCGTAAACAGAAATAGGGTCGCCTTCGACACCATCAGTCCATAGGTTTTTACCCAGCCGCTCGCTGTTATGACTGATCAGCGTGTTAGCGGCCTCCAGAATCGCGCTTGTGGAGCGGTAGTTCTGCTCTAGGCGTACGGTGTGAGTGTTAGGAAACTCCTCCTCAAAGCGGCGAATATTCTCCACTTTGGCGCCACGCCAACCGTAAATTGACTGGTCATCGTCACCGACGGCGGTCATGGGTGTTTGCAGCCCAGTGAGTAGTTTTAACCACGCGTATTGCAGCGTATTGGTGTCCTGAAACTCATCGACCAATACATGACCAAAGCGCTCGCGGTAATGGTTTAGCAAAGGCGGATTGTCACGCAACAGTTCTAGGCTGCGCAGTAGCAGTTCACCGAAGTCCACTAGGCCGCCGCGTTCGCAGATAAATTGGTAGCGCTCATAAAGCTCTACCATCTGGCCAAGATAACCATCGCCGTCCACGTTGACTTGGTGGGGGCGCAGGCCTTCCTCTTTGCAGCCAGAGATAAAGCCTTGCACCTGGCGGGGCGGGAAGCGCTCATCATCGATGGAGTAATCTTTGAGCATCCGTTTTACCAGCCGTAACTGGTCATCGGAGTCGATGATTTGGAAGTGCTGTGGCAGCCGAGCATCCTGCCAGTGAGTGCGCAGTAGGCGATGGGCGATTGAGTGAAACGTGCCAACCCATACATGGCGCATGGAGATGCTCAGCAGAGCTTCCAGACGAGTGCGCATTTCCCGCGCGGCCTTGTTGGTAAACGTGACCGCCAGCAGGGCATACGGCGAAAGCCCTTCGGCCTGCATTAGCCAAGCAATGCGATGAACCAGCACGCGGGTTTTACCGGACCCGGCACCCGCCAGTACCAGTAAGTTACCCTGGTGGGCGCTTACTGCCTCGCGCTGGGCAGGGTTAAGCTGATCAAGTATCGCCGTGACGTCGTCCATATAAGCCGCTGCCGGTTCGAAAAATGGGCGGTCAGTTTAGCACAGCCAGTGAACTGGCTGTGCATACAGTCGAATGGGCAACTACGGCTCTTCAGGAAAACGCAGCGTATTCAGGCTCTTCTTGACGGCTTTCAACTGCTCAGCCAGCTTCGGGCCACGCGTTTTGGCAACGCCAACGGCGAGGACGTCGATAAGCACCAAATGGGCGATTCGTGAGCTAAGCGGCGTGTAGATTTCGGTATCTTCATGCACATCGATATACAACGGCAGACTCACTTCGCCAGCCAGCGGTGAGTCACTCGGGCACAGGCCAATAACGGTAGCGCCTGCTTCGCGCGCTAGGCGAACGCTAGCGACCAGTGCTTTGGTGCGGCCAGTTTGTGAGATGGCGACCACCACATCACCCTCTTTTAGCGTGACCGCCGACATATTTTGCATATGCGGGTCGGCATAAGCGGAGGTCGATATCTGCAGGCGGAAGAACTTGTGCTGGGCATCGAAAGCTACGGCACCGGAGGCCCCAAAGCCATAGAACTCAACGCGGTTTGCCATGGCGAGAGCGTTGACCGCACGCCCGAGGGCATCATTATCAAGCCGGTCGCGCACCGATAAAAGTGTGCCCACGGTGGAGTCGAAAATGCTGTGGGAAAATTCGGCAACCGAGTCGCTATCGTTCATAGAGAACTGGGCAAACTGACTACCACTGGCCAGCATCTGGGCAAGTTGGAGTTTAAAGTCCTGGAACCCATTACAGCCGAGTGCGCGACAGAAGCGCACGACGGTGGGCTCGCTAACTTTAGCCTCTGTTGCGAGGTCGACAATCCGCATATGGATGACCTCGTCTGGGTTGCGCAGTACGAACCGCGCAACCTTTTGCTCGGAGCGACGAAAGTGCTCCATGCGGCGTCTCATTTCATCGAACAGGGCGCGGCTCACATTAAGCTCCTTAAATTCTCTTTAGTACTTATGCAGACACAGTATAAATGCGATTGACTCATGCGTTTAAACGCCGTTAGGGCATTTCAGCTGGATTCGTCATCATTTTGTCAAGTAGGTTATAGTAAGAAGTGAAGTGCCGCACTGCATCATTTAAATAAACAGTCGTCACGGATGCAGGTGGACGTAGGCATATTCACCTGGAGGAACGTCGATTATGAGAAACGTCGAACGAATCACCTCGGTAAAAAGCGAGCTGCTCGACATCTTTATGAGTATGGAAGTGGATGAGCATGTTGAGCGTCGGCGCAGCGCCGCCCAGCGTAGCCTAAGGGCGCGTAGGGGTATCGAGCTGCATCGGGAGTTTCAGAAACTATCGCGAGATATCGCCCCCATGCCAGACGATGACGAGCAGCAAGAGAGCGAACTGCATTAAAAAAGTGCACTAAAGAGTGCACTTAAAAAGGTAGGCTTAAAAAGTATACCTAAGGGATTGTAGAACGCTGAAGCAGATCCGCCCCGCTCATGCACAGGGCGGTACTGCTCAATAGTGCTGATTGTCAGTGAGGGCTTAGAGTAGCCCTGTGACGAACACTGCAATAACGCCTGCGGGCGCTATAAAGCGCGCGATGACGTTCCATACGCTAACGCCTGTGGACGAAAGCCCCAGTTCAGCCTCTACACTGTCACGCTTCAAACACCACGCAACAAATATAATTGCCCCTAGCCCGGTTAATGGCAGCAAGATCTTGCTGGTAAACGTATCGAGTAGATCGAAAATATTAAGGCCGAAGAAAAGCACCTCAGACCACACGTTAAACGACAACAATGCGGCGACACCGAGTACCCAGACGCCAATCCCACTTGTTAAGGTAGCGGTGACACGAGACATTGTAGTGCGCTCTTCAAGCATTTCTACCGTCGGTTCCAGCAGGGAAATTGCTGACGTTAAGGCAGCAAAGGTCAGCAGTAAGAAAAACATCAAGCCCAAAATTGTACCGCCAGCCATATTACCGAAAGCCAATGGCAACGTGACAAAGATCAAGCCTGGACCTTCTCCAGCACTGAGACCATTAGCAAACACAATGGGGAAGATCGCCAGTCCCGCTAGCAGTGCAATCACCGTATCAAGAATGATCACCGTGCGTGCCGTGCTGATCAGGTTAACGTCTTCGCCTAGGTAAGAGCCGTAAGCCATCATGATGCCCATACCCAGCGATAGGGTGAAGAACGCTTGTCCCATCGCGGCGAGTACAACACCGCCGTCGAGTGCATCCCAATTCGGGCTGAACATAAAGGCTAGCGCTTCACCAAAATAGCCGCTGGTCATGCCGTAGCCCACCAGTATCAGCATTAATACCACCAGAGCAGGCATCAGCAACCGTGCTGCGCTCTCAAGGCCCTTGGTTACGCCACGTGCGACGATACCAATGACGAGCACCATAAAGGCAGTATGCCAAAGCAGCAGGGTCGTCGGGCTAGCCAGCATGCCGCCAAAAAGGCCACTAATCGCATCAGCATCTTGGCCGTTAAACGTACCAATGACTGAACTGAGGGTGTAGTTCAGCGACCAGCCCCCAATGACGCTGTAAAAAGACAGAATCAGGAACGCCGCTAATACGCCGCTCACCCCGATTAACGCCCACGCCTTGGATTTACCATGATCGGCTGCTAGGTCAGCCATGGTGTTAATTGGATTTTTCTGACCACGGCGGCCAATCATCCATTCAGCCACCAATATGGGCAGGCCCACCAACGCCACGCAAGCAAGGTAGACAAGCACGAAAGCTGCCCCACCACTGTCGCCCACCATGTAAGAAAAGCGCCAAATGTTGCCAAGGCCAACGGCTGAACCAGCGGCCGCTAGCACAAACCCCATGCGCGATGACCACTGTGCATGTGCAAGTTTTGCCATGAAATCACCTGTTTCGTTAATTGTAATAAGGCGTTATAAGCCTAATGTGCTGATTTTCGGAAAAGAGAAATGTTCTAACGTTATTTTCCGAAAGTACGCGCAATTTATCCGATCGTGGTGGGGGTTGCCAGTCAGTTAGCCTAAAAAGATCGGTCAAAACAGTTGGCTCTGCTTCTCGTCGGCGAATGACGCAAGCGCTGGCAAAGTGATGCGTTGTTGAACTTTATGGTACAAACAGCGCGCCAGTTCTGGTGACGCTCGATTATCAGCAGTATGCACAAATAAGAAAGGGGTTTTCCCCTGACTTATCCACAGGATGAGCCTGTCTATCCACGGCGTGAAGTAGTCCCTATTAATTGTTTTGTCAATATGGCCAATAAAGCGAATGACTGGATAATTTGCTGTGGAAAGCACGTGTAGCGGGAGTTTCGGCTTTTCTTGCTGAGCATGCGCTAAGCCAGGATGGTCATTGGCGAGTGTTGAAAACAGCGGGCGAACATCGAGCATTACGCGGTTGGCTGAATAAGTTATTAACAAGCGGTTCAGGGCTTTTTCAGCGTCTCCTTTAAGGAAAAAAGCGGGGTGGCGTACCTCCACTGCGCAAGGCAAGTGGGTCGGCCATTGAGCAAGTAGTGCTTCTAGTTGTGGCAGCTCCGAAGGGCCAAAATCACGTGGTAGCTGAACCATGGTAGGGCCAAGGCGATCATGCAGGGGCGTGAGTGCTTCGAGAAACGCCCAGGCATTTTCTGGCTGGGTTAAACGCTGGTCATGGGTGACTGTGGCAGGAAGTTTAAAGCAGAAACGAAAATGAGGGGGGGCTTGCCGCGCCCACGCGGCCACCGTTTCTGCCTTTGGTGCGCCGCTATAAAACGTTGTGTTGCCCTCAACGCTTGAAAAGACCGCCGCATAATCGCTTAACAGGTCAGTTTTGGCATGCCTTGGATAGAGAGTGCCAAGCCAATCCTGATTGGCCCACATGGGCAGACCAAGGTAAAGCGGTAGCGTCATGTTAAGGCCTTTCGTGGTTATCTTTATACTAGTGTAACTGTTTCATAGAAGCGTTTAGGTGCTTTTCTAGGGCACTGTTTCTAGAACACAGTTTCTAGGGCACAGTTTCTAGGGCATTGTTGCGACGTTTAAATAGACAAGAACTACTTGGGTGAGCATTGGCGCCGATCGATCAGTACTGCTCTCGGAGGATGAGCAAAAAAGTGCATAGTGTTCCTCCAAGAACTGCATAGTGAAGGCTGGGGGAAGCCTCTAGGGTTAGACGTACCTCATAAGTAATAAAAAGGTAACGACCCATGACTGCATATCGCTCCCCCTCCGACTGGCAGGCTTTCGTCGAGAGTTGTATCGACTTCCGTCCCGATGAAGGCGTTTTTAGGGTTTCTCGTGACATGTTCACCGATCGGGCGCTGTTCGATCTCGAAATGGAACTCATCTTCGAAAAGCAGTGGATCTTCGCCTGCCACGAAAGCCAAATTCCCAATAAGAACGACTTTATTACCATGCAGGCTGGCCGTCAGCCGATGATCATCACTCGTGATGGCAAGGGAGAGCTGCGCGCGCTGGCCAACACCTGCCAGCACCGTGGGGCCACCCTGACCCGGGTTGGCAAGGGCAACCAGTCCACCTTCACCTGCCCGTTCCACGCCTGGTGCTACAAGTCCGATGGCCGCCTGGTCAAGGTCAAGGCGCCGAGCGAATATCCCGAAGACTTCGACAAGGCCAGCCGTGGCCTGAGCCAGGCGCGCATCGAAAGCTACCGTGGCTTCGTCTTTATTAGTCTGGACACAGAATCCACCGTCAGTCTCAAGGAGTTCCTCGGTGACACCACGCTGTTCTTCGACATGATGGTCGAGCAGGCGAAGGATGGTGAGCTGGAAGTGCTGCCCGGTGAGTCCCGTTACACCTTTAACGCCAATTGGAAGCTGCAGAACGAGAACGGTCTGGATGGCTATCACGTCAGCACTGTGCACTATAACTACGTTTCCACCGTACAGCACCGCCGTGAGCTGGAAGCCCAACAGAAGGGTAGCAGTGGCGACACCCTCGATTACAGCAAGCTAGGTGCTGGCGACAAAGATACCGACGATGGTTGGTTCTCCTTCAATAACGGCCACAGCCTGTTGTTCAGTGACATGCCTAACCCCCAGGTACGCCCTGGTTACGCTGCGGTGATGCCGCGCCTACTAGAGCAGCTCCCCCAGGAGCGTGCTGAGTGGACCATGCACCGCCTGCGTAACCTGAACATCTACCCCAGCCTGTTTTTCATGGATCAGATCAGTTCCCAGCTGCGCATCGTGCGCCCGGTGGCTTGGAACAAGACGGAAGTGATCAGCCTCTGTTTGGGCGTGAAAGGCGAGTCCGATGCTGATCGCGAGAATCGTATCCGCCAGTTTGAGGACTTCTTCAATGTCTCTGGCATGGGGACCCCCGATGATCTGGTGGAGTTCCGTGAGCAACAGCGTGGCTTCGAAGCGCGGGCCACTGAGTGGAATGACATTTCCCGGGGCTACCAGTGCTGGGAGTACGGCGAGACCCACAACAGCCAGGTGCTCGGGATTAAACCGGTGATCACCGGAACCGAGTTCACCCATGAGGGACTCTACGTCAACCAGCACGGCAGCTGGCAGCAAATGCTGCTCGCGGGTCTCGAGAAGAAAGCACTCAAGCTCCAGGAGGTATAAGTCATGAGCCAGCAGCAATCCATCGAACAGTTTCTCTATCAGGTCGCCGAACTCTGTGACAGCCAGGATTGGGATGCTTATTTAGACCAGTTCGCCCCAGAGTGTGAGTTTCATATCCCTCAGTGGAAGGGCGACCACGAGATCACCCAGGACCCGAAGCGTGAGATGTCGCTGATGTACTACGCGGACCGCACGGGCATTGAGGATCGCATCTTCCGCCTGCGTACTGGTAAGTCCGCTGCTTCCACGCCGATGCCCCGCACGCTGCATCTGATTAATAACGTGCGCTGGGCGCCACGTGATGATGGTCAGGTGCAGGCTAAGGTGAACTGGGTCACTCACTTCCACCGCTTCGGTGAGAGCGGCTACTTCTTCGGCACGGCCAACTACACGCTGCGTGGTGATGGCGACGACTGGAAGATTACCCGTAAGCACACGGTACTGCTCAACGACAAGATCGATTCCGTCTTGGATTTCTACCACGTCTGATGTTGCTGGAGGGCGAGTCATGCATAACACAGCCGCCATTGTCTTTCGGGACGGCACCACCCGCTTCGTCAAGGTCGATAAGAATGAGCTGCTGATGGATGCCGCTCAGCGTCACGGAGTCAATCTGCCGGTGGATTGCCGGGAAGGGGTTTGTGGTACCTGCCGCTGCCTGCGCGAGTCCGGTGATGTCGACGTCGAGTATATCGATGAGGAAGCCTTGACCGAGGAGGAGGTCTCCGCAGGGCATGTATTGGCTTGCCAGACTCGCCTGCGCTCCAGTCAGGCTTCTTTCTACTTCGATATCGATTCCAACGTCTGCAGTGTGGCTACCGAGGTGCATAACGGCACTGTCAGCGCCGTGGAGCAGGTCTCCGATGGTGCTGCCATCCTCGAGATCACCCTCGACGATCCCACTCAGGCATTGCCGTACCTGCCTGGTCAGTATGCTCGCATCGAGGTGCCGGGTAGCGATCAGTGGCGGGCTTACTCCTTTGCCACCTCGGCGGTACAGGAGGGAAAGCTGCGCTTTTTGATTCGCCTGTTGCCGAGCGGTGTGATGAGCGATTACCTGCGCGACTGTGCCCTGGTGGGCGATGCCATCTCTCTGGAGGCGCCCTTGGGAGCCTTCTATCTCCGTGAGGTACAGCGCCCGTTACTGATGGTGGCTGGCGGCACAGGCCTTTCTGCCTTCCTCGGTATGCTTGAGGAACTGGCCGAAAAGGGCGAGTGCCAACAGCCGATTCGTCTCGTCTATGGAGTAACCCAGGAGCAGGATCTCAGTGAGCTCGCGCGCCTAGAAGCTTTCACCGAGACGCTGCCCGACTTCGCCTTTGGCACCGTTGTAATGACGCCTTCCGAAGCGTGGCAAGGCAACAAGGGCGTGGTCTGTGACCTTTTCGATCTCGACTTCCTCGCCCAGCCCTTCGATGCCTACCTGTGTGGGCCGCCACCGATGATTGAGGCTAGCAAGACTTGGTTTGAGGAAAATCCGGTGGGCGAATGCCGAGTGTTTTTTGAGAAATTTATCTCTAGTTGAGGTTTCTATGCGCGGCGTCTCTATTGAAGATATTCAAACAGTGCTGGTCGATTTACCAACCATCCGTCCACACAAGCTTTCCATGACCACTATGGCCTGCCAAACCATGGTCATTGTGCGCATGCGCCACTCGGATGGGGTTGAAGGGCTAGGCGAAGGCACCACCATTGGTGGCCTTGCCTACGGCCCAGAAAGCCCAGAGAGCATCAAGCGCAATATTGATACCTACCTAGCGCCGCTGCTGATCGGTCAACCGTCAGGCAATATTCATCAGCTACGCGCCCGCCTTAACCGCCACATCCGCGGCAATATGATCGCCAAATCGGCGCTGGAAACCGCGCTGCTCGATGCTCAGGGAAAACGTTTGGGGCTAAGCGTGGCCGAGCTGCTCGGCGGCGCCCGCCAAACACATTTGCCGGTGCTCTGGACGCTGGCCAGTGGCGATACCGCCAAGGATATCGACGAAGCGCAGTTGCGCTTAGAGCAGCGCCAGCATTGTGACTTTAAGTTGAAGATCGGCGCACATCCGGTGGATCACGATGTACGTCACGTGGCGGCCATCAAAGAGGCCTTGGGGGATCGCGCCAGCGTGCGCGTTGACGTCAACCAAGCGTGGGATGAGTCCACCGCGGTTCGCGGTATTCAGGCACTGCAGGAGGCCGGTATTGAGCTGATCGAGCAGCCCATTCCTGCTCGTGAGCATGCCGGGCTGGTCCGACTGGCTAACCGTTTCAATGTGCCAATGCTCGCTGACGAGGCAGTACAAGACGCTCGCGACGGGCTTGACCTTGTCTGCGGCGGTTTCAGTGGTGCCTTCGCGCTGAAGATTGCCAAAGCCGGTGGCATGTACGGCGTGCTGGAACTGGCCCATGTTGCCCAAGCTGCGGGGGTTGGCTTGTACGGTGGCACCTTGCTGGAGGGCACCATCGGCACTGCCGCGTCACTCCACGCCTGGGCAACGCTACCAGAAATGGCCTGGGGGACGGAGATGTTCGGCCCGCTGCTGCTCAAAGACGACATCGTCGTTAAACCGCTGAATTACCATGACTTTGGCGTCGACTTACCGACAGGGCCGGGGCTGGGTATCACGCTAGATGAAGACAAGGTTACGCACTACTCACGTAAAGACTAGTCGCGTAAGAGCCGAGGAGGAGAGCGCCATGCTGTATCAGGTAGAAATGACCGTTAAATTGCCGACGGATATGCCCGCCGAGCAAGCGGCAGATATTAAGGCTGCTGAAAAGAGCTACTCCCAAGACCTGCAGCGCCAGGGCAAATGGCGCCACTTATGGCGGGTGGCAGGCAGCTACTCGAACGTCAGCATCTTTGACGTTGAAGATAACGCCGAGCTGCAAGCATTGGTTAGCAACTTACCGCTGTTTCCCTATATGGAGATCAGCGTCAAACCGCTGTGTCGTCACCCCTCTTCAGTGCGTGACGACGATAGCTGATATACCCAGGTGCAAGGTTAGTTCTTATTAATAACAACAGCTTATAACAAACAGAGGGTTTCACCATGACCGTGAAGATTTTTGACACTCCCGACGTGCAAGACTTCATCAAAACCGTTGCTGGCTTTGGCCAAACCGGTGGCAATGATCGCGCCAAACAAATTGTGCATCGCTTGGTATCTGATCTGTTCAAGCTAATCGATGACTTCGATGTGACCGAGGAAGAGTACTGGGCGGCGGTCAATCTGCTCAATTCGCTGGGTAGCCAAACTCAGTTTGGTTTGCTGTCTCCTGGACTTGGTTTTGATCACTACCTTGATATGCGCCAAGACGCTATCGATGCCGAAGCCAAACGCACTGGCGGCACCCCGCGTACTATTGAAGGCCCGCTGTATGTCGCTGGCGCCCCGGAAGCCGAAGGTTTTGCCCGCATGGACGATAGTCAGGATAACGACGGTGAGACCATGTGGCTGACCGGTCAGGTGCGTGACGTGAGCGGCACGCCGATTGCTGGCGCGAAGGTCGAGATTTGGCACGCCAACTCCCATGGAGGTTACTCCTTCTTTGATCCTTCGCAATCTGAGTACAACCTGCGTCGTACGATTTATACCGACAGCGAAGGTCACTACACCGCGCGTAGCATTATCCCCTCTGGTTACGGCGTACCCGAAGGTGCGCCCACGGATGTAGTGCTGAAATCTCTGGGACGTCACGGGCAGCGTCCAGCGCATATTCATTACTTCGTCTCCGCTCCGGGCCACCAGCACCTGACCACTCAGATTAACCTGGCGGGTGATCCCTACACCTATGACGACTTTGCCTTTGCCACCCGTGAAGAGCTGGTCGTCACTGCCGAACGTATTGAGGACCCCGCCGAGATTGCCAAGCGTGAACTAGACGGTCCGTTTTCTCATGTGGTGTTCAATGTGGCACTGGCCAACGTTGAGGCACCCGAGCTACAGGTGCGTCATGCCCGGCCGCGGGCTAAAGAAGATGAGCAGGATCTCGCCAGTCAACTGGCCGGTACAGCGAAGGTCTGAGTCTGTTTTCAAACCACATAAAAACTATATAAGAGACCCATTATGACTCCTACAAAAGCCTTTCTGAGCACTGCCGTGGCGGCCTCTCTACTCTTTGGTGCCGTTTCTGCCCAGGCTCGCGATTTCCGCCTGGGGGTAATTACACCTCCCCAGCACCTCTGGTCCACCGAAGCTGTGGCCTTTGCCGACACCCTTCATGAGCGTTCTGATGGCGAGCACAGCGTCAGTGTCTTCCCGGCTCAGCAGCTCGGTAACGAAGCACAGATGGTTCAGCAATTGCAGACTGGCGCGCTGGACATGGCCTTTCTGACCATCGCTGAAATTTCCAATCGGATTCCTGACTTCGGTGCCCTCTATGCGCCCTATCTGGTTGATGATGTGGATCATGCCGCGCGCCTACTGCGTTCCGACACTGCCGGTGAACTGCTCGACCTGATGCCCCAGGGCGTGGGTATGGTCGGCGTTGGCTATGGCATGGTAGGCATGCGGCAGGTGCTCTCTCGGGCACCTATCGAGAACCAGGCCGATATGAGCGGGAAGCGCTTGCGTATCACCCCCTTTGAGCCAATCCGTGACTTCTATACTGCCACTGGCGCGGCTCCAGCCCCGTTGCCATTGCTCGAAGTCTATGACGCTCTGGCTAATGGCCAGGTAGATGCCATCGACATGGACTTTGATTCTATCTTGATCCTCAAGTTTTATGAGCAGGCGCCTAACTTACTGATCTCCAACCATATGATGTTCCCTATGGTGGGTGTGGTCTCCGGTCGGGTTTGGCGCGAACTCTCAGTGGAGGATCGTGAGTTGATCGAGACCGCCATGGCTGAGCACCTGGAGAATGTCCTGTCCGGCTTTCAGGCTAAGGATGCTGCCCAAGAAGCTGAGATCCGTGAGCTTGGTCTGAACATTGTCGAGGCCGATGCTGAGTTCTTCGGCGACGCCATTGCCGAGTGGGAAGCAATCTGGGGTGAGAAAGCTCCGAGACTGGAGATGCTTCGCCAGGAAGCCGACCGTCTACGTGAATGAGGGCGACGTGATGTTGTCACGACTTTCTGACCGACTTGCCAAAGGAGAGGAGATCACTGCCGCTGTCCTAGCGGCGGCAGTGACCCTGCTGATCCTTGTCAATGTGGCTTTTCGTGCCGCCGGCTATCCGATCTACTGGATCAGCGAGCTGGCTATCTACGCCATGATCTGGATGACTCTGCTGATCTCCAGTGCGGTTTTTAAACGGCGCCAAGGGATTGCTGTGACGCTGTTCACTGATCTCTTGCCGACCTCTTGTCAGCGCCTGGTAGGTTTGTTTGTCGACCTCATGGTGGCGCTCTTCGCGCTGATTCTGCTGTGGCTTTGTTGGCGCTGGTATCAGCCACTACTGCTGTGGCAGAGCGGATTCGATATTCAGGCTTTTCAAGGCGAGACCTTCAATTTCATCTATGCCGAGAATACCTCAACGCTGGGTATCAAGAAGTTCTGGGTGTGGCTGATTCTTCCTTGGTTCGCCGCTTCCTTGCTGTTCCACAGTCTGATCAATTTATGCCAATCGCTGTGCAATCTTGGTCGTCCGGCATCCCACACCACTCAAGAGGAGGTGGCCCGATGACTGTCGCTGTCTTTGCTGTGCTACTGCTGGGGGCGGTGCCCATTGCCCTGGTGCTGGCACTTACCGCCCTGTTCTATATATTGGTATCGGGTAATACCGTGCTCTTTGAGTCCTATCCTCAGCAGTTATTCGCGGCCATCGAGAGCTATGGGCTGCTGGCCATTCCACTCTTTATGCTGGCCGGAGAGTTGATGAACGAAGGTGGGGTAACTCGCCGATTGATCGACCTGGCACGGCTGCTGGTGGGTGGTTTTCGCGGTGGCTTGGCCTACATCAATCTGGTTGCCAACATGATGATGGCAGCGATTATCGGTTCTGCCGCCTCGCAGATCGCCATCATGTCTCGGGCTATGGTGCCAGCCATGGAACGGGAGGGCTATGACAAGCCCTATAGTGCGGCCATTACCGCTGCTGGCGGCTTGCTGTCACCCATCATCCCGCCCTCGATGCTGTTCGTGCTGTTCGGCGTGATGGCCCAGGTGCCCATTGCGGATATGTTTATCGCCGGTATCTTGCCGGGCCTACTGCTAGGCGGCACCTTCTTTCTGACTATCGCCATCATGGGGTTGGTACAGCAATACCCCAAGGGAGAGTGGCTGAGTCGACAAGAAGCAATAAAAGCGCTGAAGATGGGCCTGCCAGCCATGTCGATACCGCTGATTATCATCGGCGGTATTCTGCTGGGCTTAGCGACTCCCACCGAATCGGCGGCGCTCGCCTCGCTGGTGGCGTTGCTATTAGGGCGCTATCTCTATCGTGATTTGAAAGTCGCCATGCTGCCCGAGATACTCAAACGCACCGCTATCAATGCCGGTCTGGTGATCATGTTGATCGCTGCTGCTGGAGTCTTCGGCTGGGTGGTCGTCTACGAGCAACTGCCGCAAATGGCTGCCGCCTGGATCGCTGCTTTGACCACCGACCCCTTTATTTTTCTGCTGTTGCTGGTGGGGGTGTTGCTACTGGTGGGAATGATCATCGATGGTATCGCTGCGCTGATCCTGGTAGTCCCCATCCTGCTGCCGATTGCCACCCAGCAGTTTGATATTACTCCCTACCAGTTTGGTGTGGTGGTCTGTCTGACGTTAGTGCTGGGACTTCTGACGCCGCCAGTGGGTGCAGGACTGTTTATTGCCTCTTCCATGACGGGGGTGCCGCCTATGCGTATCTTCCTGGCATTGTTGCCATTCCTGCTGGCGAGTCTTGTGACCTTGGTGTTGTTAGCTTGGCAGCCCTGGCTGACGCTGGCACTCCTCTAGAAAACGGATGTACAACCTTTAAGTAGCAGAGCCCCCTCAAGGTGTGACCTTAAGGGGGCCGCCCACCTTCAAACTATTCATGGCTACCTGACTGGCAATATCACGGATGCCTTCCATTGGGCTGACCGTGGTCGAGAGGGGGGGGGGGCGATTACTTCGAAATTATCGAGTATTTAAATGCTAGTTTCTTCTTAAACAATTAATAGTATGAGATTGTTTAAAACAGCCCCGTGGAGGGTGAATAAAAGCTATAAATATCTTAAATGGAGTGACTATGAGCGATCATGATAATAAAAACGCTAGCCAAAGCGCGTTAAGCTTGAAAGGCGAAAGAAATGTTCACTGGAATCAGGATATCAGTTATGGGCAATATCTGGACTTAGAGCCCCTGTTATCTTGCCAGCGCCCACGCTCTGACGTACACGATGGGATGCTGTTTGTTATTATTCACCAAGTCTCTGAATTATGGCTTAAACAGTGTCTTCATGAAGCCCATGCGGCCGCTAATAATATTATGGTCGACGAGCTGCGGCCAGCTCTAAAGATGTTGACTCGGGTAGCACGCATCCAAGAGCAAATGATTCAGGCTTGGGAGGTATTAGTTACCATGACGCCAGCAGATTATATTTCCTTCCGTGATAGTCTCGGTCAAAGTTCTGGATTTCAATCGTATCAGTACCGCGAGCTGGAATTCTTGCTGGGAAATAAACATCCAGGGCTGGTTGAAGTGCATCGCTCGCATCCTAAAAACTATCAACACCTGACGAATGTTTTAAACGCACCCAGCCTTTATGATTGTTGTCTTAAATTATTGAGTCGACGCGGCTTTTCTCTTCCCGAAAAAGTGATTAACCGAGATTGGTCTGAGCCGTATGTGGCTTCACCCGAAGTAGAGGCCGTTTGGGCTGATATTTATCGCGATACTAACCAGTATTGGGATCTGTATGAGCTAGCCGAGAAGTTGATTGATACCGAATACAATTTCCACAAGTGGCGCTTTAGTCATATGAAAACGGTAGAAAGAATTATTGGCTATAAAGCGGGGACGGGAGGAACAACGGGTGTGTCTTATCTTAAAAAGGCATTGGATTTGAAGTTTTTTCCTGAGCTTTGGTCAGTTAGAACCACTATGTAGCCAACGATTGGTGGGTTCTGTTATTGATAATAAAAATGATGTCTCATGGTTATTGAAACCGCTGTGACTCTTTACCATGCTATGTGCTAAAAGATGATTTATATGCAAAATAAACCATCTTTTTTGGCGGTTTCATTATCGTAGATAAGTATCTGTGCTTGGCACTGGTAAGGCAGGGGCTTTTATTGTAACAGTACAGTGGCCGAGCGCTTTAGGGTTTCCGAGGGCAGTTCGCTGAAACGCACCTTGTACTCCTGTGAAAAGCGCCCCAACTGCTGGAAGCCGCAATCCATGGCGATGCTCGATACGCTTTCGTTGGGGGTGGCTCGTTCCAGGCGCTGGCGCACATAGTCGAAACGCAGTTGGCGGAAGTAGGCGATGGGAGAGACTCCGTAGTGAGTATGGAAGTCTCGATAGAGCCGTTCTCGTGAGACGCCAGCCGCTTGTTCCAATTCGGCTAGGCCGAGGGAGCGATCCAAGGACTCATGGAGTAGCGCTTCTAAGTCACTCAGGTAGGCAGGGCGCCCCTGTTGGCGACCGAGTAGCTCGCTTGTGTAGTTGTGAGGCTGGGTATACAGCAGGCTGGTAATCAGTGAGTTCTCGAAATTGCCCCACACCTCGGGAATATCGCAGAGTGAACCTTCGGCATGCAGCATTTCCTGCAGGTTAGCTACCATCTGCCACCACTCTTTCACCGTTCCGCTTAGAAGCATGCGTGGTTCAAAGATGACTGGCTGTGATAAATGGCGGTGCAACAGCTGTGATAGCTTGTGTTCAAGGGCTTGGCGGGAGAGGCGTACAAGGCGCTTCTGGCATTGCTCGTCCATGCTCAGGCGCAGTGTTTGGCTAGGCGAGATGATCGCTCCCACGGCAGTATCAGAGTCGAAGGCTTTATCTTGATACTCCATGCTCTGGGTGCCCTGAAGGGGCAAACTAATGCTGTAGCTGTGGGTCAGATCGGCAATGTCGACGGTTACCCGAGTGGCGTATTCGATGGTACCGATCGAAACACTGCCTAGGCAGGTTCCTTGATGGCGAAAGCTGAGCTGACGCGGTTGAGGTACTTCCAGACGATGGGGGCCGTTGACTTGGCTCATCCAGCGGCAGGCCGAGTCGGGATGACGAAACTCGGCGGTGATTTGTTGTCGGGCCATAGGTACGGTCATGTTTCCTCCTAGCCTCGCCGCAGTAATCATTATTTTGGGGCCTTGAGGCCGTAGCGCGGTCGAGGGTTTGTTCGCATGTCGTCTTTAAGTGCGCATTGCGAACTTGTATTGTTATTTTGCCACTTTGGTGAAGCAATGGCTATTCGTCTAAAAGTATTGCTTTTAGCCGCCTGAATAAAGACAAAACCGCAGACTTTCTGCTCGCTACCGGCCGACGAGACACCGGCTTCGTAGTGTCTCGCTGGGCGATTCGCCAAATACCTGACGATAACTGAGGCTGAAGCGCCCCATATGAGTAAAGCCCCAGCCCATGGCAATGTCGGTGATTGTCGCCGTGTCGGTGTCGGTTAGCAGCGCCTGCCGGACTCTTTCTAAACGCACCTGGCGTAAGGTTTCCATGGGGCTCTGATGGCGAAAATCTCGGAAGCCGGCATAGAGGGTTCTCAGGCTAACACCAGCCACCGACGCCAACTGAGCCGGGGTCAGCGGCTCTTGGGCATGGGCCTCGATATACTCCTCCACCCGTTTGACGTGGCGTGGGGCGAGGCGTTTATCCCCTTGGCGCAGCGCATCGCTGTAATTGTGGGGCTGAGTCGTTAACAGGGTATGGATGATCAATTGCTCAAGCTGGGGGGAAATCAGCGGATCTTGGTGTGCCTCCGGTGACTCCTTGAGCAGCCGAGTGATATAGCCGATTAGGTTGAACCAGCTGGGCGTGTCGCGCCAGTACATTACGGGGTGAAAACTTAAAGGGGCGCGTAGAGGGCGTCCCAAAAAGCGGCTACAGGCATGCTCTAGTGCTTCACGCTCGATACGTAGCATCAACTGATCACAATCTTCACTATAGTGCATCCTGAGTCGTGCCGTGGGGTTGAGTACTGAGGCCAGCAGCTGTCCCGAGTCGATCTGTTCGCCGTCGTTGTCAATCCGGGCTTGTCCCTGTAGGGGCATCTGAAT
Organism: Halomonas sp. 3F2F; assembly: GCF_014897805.1. NCBI lineage: Bacteria > Pseudomonadati > Pseudomonadota > Gammaproteobacteria > Oceanospirillales > Halomonadaceae > Halomonas > Halomonas sp. 3F2F. Next base: position 53,090 of record NZ_JABUZE010000067.1, on the reverse strand, counting down.
CAGGTAGAAGTGCTCGAGCCGCTCAGGGTCGATGCGCACAGCTCCGCCATAGGCGAGGCGGTTATAGGAGACGCAGCCCAGCGCTACTGAGTGCAGGCGGGCAGACAGTTTGCCACCGTGACTCAACGGTTCCAGATGATGTGACTTAAAGATATTGGCGACGTTTGTGCGTGTTTCCTCTGCGGCAGTCGAGCTGAATACCAAGTTCCGATGATCCTCCATCAGGGCTTGCTTCATCCAACGGGGTAGTGATTGTTGCGTTGTCATAAGGATCTCAATTGTTGTTATGTGCCCGCATCAATGGGGAGTGTCGAAAGTCCTTTCAGTATAAATAGCGATTTTCTTGATTCATTTCTTGGCAAATTACTTTCTGCACTCAGCGGATAGAGATGGCAGTTAGCGGATCGTGAAGTGCTTACTTTCTTGTCTAAGGTGATGGCGTGGACTTTAGCAATGACCCGCCAACAACAACGAAAGGTATCTACATGGGCACTTCTATCGAGATCAAGGCAGCGGATGGCAGCGGAAACTTCACTGGTTATCTGGCCGTTCCCGCCTCCGGCAGCGGCCCCGGGATTGTGCTGCTACAGGAAATATTCGGTGTTAATGCCACCATCCGTGAAATCGCCGATTACTACGCTGAAGAGGGTTATGTGGTGCTGGCACCGGATCTGTTCTGGCGTCAGGCGCCTAGCATTGAATTAGACTATACCCCGGAGGATTGGCAACGTGCCTTTGGTTTATTTTAAGGCTTCGATCAGGAGCTCGGTATTGAAGATATCGCCGCTGCTGTCGAGACCCTACGGTCGCGTCCAGAGTGCAGTGGTGCCGTAGGTGCCCTGGGCTTCTGTCTCGGTGCCCGTCTGGCCTATTTGACGGCTTGTCGTTGTGATGTAGATGCCGCGGTGGGTTACTACGGCATGGGAATCGAGAACCATCTGGACGAGGCAAAAAACATCCGTGGGACTCTAGTGCTGCACTTCGCCGAACAGGATGAATATTGTCCCGCCGCCGCCCGCGAGGCGATAGAAGCTTCCCTGGGCGAGCAGGATAATATCGAGCTGTATCTATACCCGGGTGTGGATCATGCCTTTGCCCGCCCTCATTCAGAGCACTACCACAAGCCCTCAGCGCTCATGGCCCACCAGCGCTCGGTGACGGCTTTTCGCAATGTGATAGGGCCTCATTACGATCTCTCGGCGCTGTGGGATAAGCATTGCGAGTATGAGTTTTCTACCCGCAACGTGGACGACACCATGGCCACCATGGTGGAACAGCCCTATGTCAACCATATCCCGACGCTCACGGGCGGGGTGGGGTATCGGCAGCTCTATCGCTTCTACAAGCATCACTTCGTCGACAGTAATCCCGCCGACACTACCCTGATTCCTCTATCACGCACTATCGGGGCGACTCAAATCGTTGATGAAACATTGTTCTGCTTTACCCACGATCGCGAGATCGACTGGTTGCTACCAGGGATTGCGCCCACCGGTAAGTATGTGGAAATCCCGCTCGTCGCCATCGTCAAGTTCCGCGGCGACAAGCTCTATCATGAACATATTTACTGGGATCAGGCTTCGCTACTGGTGCAGATCGGGGTGCTCGACCCGACAGGGTTGCCAGTAGCAGGTCATGAGACAGCCGTTAAATTGCTAGACGAAACCTGGCCTTCCAACGAACTGATGCACACTTGGGGCAACAGCGCCAATCGCTGATCTATTTGTGCCTGCCTACTCGTAGCAATCACCTCAAAACCACTTGATGTTAAGAGAGCGTTTTCTGCTTGATCAGCGCAAGCTGCTCGGTTCTTTACCATTGTACGTCTGAGTTAGCTGCTGATGACGCGGTTGAAACACCGTCAGATTTGGCAAAAAAAACGCGTTAACACGTAAAGAAAAAGGGTGCCCATGATGGGCACCCTTTTTCATTAGCGGCTTGCTAACGACGTTAAGCGCTTTGTTTAACGCCTTTTTTGAGCTCACTTTGTTTGCTGTCATTGGCATCGCTTGGCTGTGGAAGCGAGGGCAGTGATTTAGCGAGCATATCGACACTATGCCGGTAGTAGAGCTGGCTCTTGTTGTGTTCGCCAAGGCTTGCATAGAGGCGAGCAAGCTCGGCGCATACTTCACCGCTGGGGCGTTGACGTTGACTGGCTTCAAAGTACTCCAGTGCTTTTTCCCACTTACCAGTACGCAGCGATAGTCGGCCACAGGTCAGCAATAGTTCGGGATCGTTGGGGCGTTCTTGCAGCCATTTTTCCGCTTTTGCTAGCTGGCGCGCAGCGTCTACGTTTAGTAGGCCGTAGCGTTTTACTAAGCGCGCATCCCAGTGGTTGTCCAGTGAGTGATTAAGCAAGCGCTCAGCAATAGGCTCTTCGTTGGCCTGTAAAAGCGCCTCGGTATAGAGCACGATTAGCTCGGTATTGCCGCGTAGATAGTCCGGCATATCGGCCCATAGCCCGCGTACACGCTCGATATTCGTGGGGTTTTTTGCCTCAAAAATAATCAATTCACGGTATGCTTTGAATTCCAGTTGCTCACGTTCTTGCTGAGTGATCAGCTTTTGCGCTGCCAAACGGGGTATTAACTGGCGTAAGCCTTCCCAATCGTTAACGCTTAAGTGCACTTGCTTAAGCAGCTTGAGGACTTGCGGGTGGTTGGGCAGCTTCTTATCCAGACGATTCAGAATGGCCAGCGCCTCTTCAGGCTGCTGACGATCAATCATCAGTTGAGCTTGCATCAGGCCAATCGCCGTATCAGCCCCTTCGGTAGTGAGCTGAGCCTGATTTAAATGCTCCTGAGACATTTCGTGGTGACCTTGGTAATGCGCCGCCAGTGCCGCAGAGAGGTAGTTCACAAGAGGTGTGCTGGAATCGTCAGCCGCTCGCACCAGCGTTTTCTCGGCTTTTTTCCAACGGCCTTCGGTTAAGGCCACCAAGCCGCGCACGGTGCGTTTCATGGCACGACGATTGCGGGCACGGCTATTCCAGGTGCGAAAACGCCCGACCGGACGAATAATGCCGCTGAGCAGGCGTAATGCAAAGTGCAAAACGATGAAGGCACCCAGTAGCAGCACCAAGCCGAACCAAAACGACGTTTGTACCGAGGTGTCACCAACGCGTATTAACCAGTAGCCTGGCACCGACATCATCAGGTGCCCGAACAGTGCGCCGACCGCTAAGCCGGCAACAATTAAGAGAATTAGCTTTCTCATGCATCACCTCCACCTTGGCGACGCGACTCAAAGCGGTTTTCAATAAAGCCCGCTAGTGCCTGTTGCGAAGCACTGATGTCTGGTAACTCAGGCTGCACCTGGGTTTGCTTCAGTTCTTGCAGGCGAGCAATAACGCTTTGCGTCTCTTCTCGTTCGGTATCGTAGTAGCCGTTGAGCAGCGCCAGTGCCTTATCGATGCTTGCCTCAAAAAGCGCTTGCTCTTCTTTAAGCAGTGCCAGCTGAGACTGTTCAAGAATCAGGCGTAGGCTTTGACGCAGATAGGACTCTTGCTCGGGTGTAATCAGTGTTTCTAACGCTTCGTCGTGCTGACGAATCACCACAAGATCTTTTAGCTCTTCCCCAAAGCGAGCCAATTGACGTTGGAAAGTGCCCGTGGGCGGCTGTTCAATGCTAGAGGTAACGGCGCGCTCTTCGATCTCTTGTGACAGGCGTAGGCCAGCAATACGCTCTTGCTGAGCGTTCAATGCAAGATAAATACCTGTGCGATCAACCTGTGGTACGGCGTCCAGGGCGGCAAGTTCGTTAGCAATTTCACGACGTACTGGCGTTAATGCAGGGTTGTCGGCATCGACCAAGCGAGCATCGGCGGTACGCAGCAGGGCGGCAGCACCTCCAACGTCACCTTCCAGTTGCAGGCGCTGGTTGGCTAACCGTAGCAGGTAGGCGGCTTCAGCGTGAAGCCAGTCTCGCTCGTCGGTCTCCTGCTCTTGAGAAAGCTGAGCTAGCACGTTGTCTAATGTGCTGTTGACCTCGCCACGGTAGCTGTCCAGCTCGCTACGCAGTTCGCTCATCGTGCTATTCAGCGCTTGGGTGCGCTCGGCTTCGCTGCTCTCAATGCGCGATGTTAGGTTGCTAACTGCCTGTTGCGAGGCACTGCTTTGTGTCAGTTGGGCGAGCTCGTCTATACGCTGCTGCTGGTTATCCAAGCGTTGCCAGCCTTGCCAAGCAGCAAACGCGACGGCAAGTGCCAGGATAATCACCAATGCAATGGCGATACCACTGCCTTTGCCACCACCACTGTTCGTGGTGCTGTTCTTAGAAGAGGGCGGGACATGCGCAGCATTGCCAGACGCGCTATTGCTAGACGTGCTATTGCCACTGCTCGTTGGCTTGGCGCTTGCCGTCTGCTTGGTACCTGCTGACGGCTTAGTGTCTGCCGAAGATTTAGTATCTGCAGAAGATTTAGCATCAGCTGTCTGTTTGGGCGCGTCGCTTGGTTGGGGCGAGGCTTGGTCATTATTGACGTTCGCTGAGGCGGTGCTGGCACTGGGCGCGCTAGAGCCCGCTTTATTACGGCGACGCGAGCGGCTGTTTTTAGCGGCGTAAGAAGATGCTGCCGTATTGCCTGCTGTTGACGTTTCGCCGCCCGACGCGGCTGACGCGGAGGTGTCGCTCGGTTTAGCGTCGTTTTGAGTTGTATCGGCAGACGCGTTGTGTACGCCTTCCTGATCATTTGGTTGTTTGCTCATCTGTCGCTAGCCCTTATTAAGTTCCTTGATCGACATCGGCACCCTTCGGGTTGCAGGACCGACCCAACGCCGCTGCCAGTGCAGCTGGTGTTGCTCCCGACGCCACCTTGAGGTCACGAAAACCCAGTTTACCGGCCAGTTTAGCTAAACGGTGACTGGAAACGATTAGCGGTTGGTTCAACGCTGCTTGTTCACACCATCTTGCCAGATGTTGAAGCAGTTCGCCGCTGGTAGCGATTAACGCTCGATAATCGCCGGTTAATAGACGTTGTTGCAGGGCAGGCGTTGGCGCTTGATATACACGTCGATACACGGCTATGCGGGTCACGTTGGCCCCACGTGCGCTCAATGTATCGGCTAATAATGAGCGACCACCTTCACCAGCCACTAGCAATATACGCTGATGCGTAAGCGTTTTGAGTGAGGCTAGTGACAACAGCGCCTCGCTCGTGTCTTCTCCGTAGTCAGGCGAAGGAATATGGACACGCACACCCAGTTGTTCAAAGAGCATGCTTGCCGTCGCACGGCCTACGCTATAGTAATCAATGCCCACAGGCAGCTGTGGCCAATAGCGATCAAGCGCCTCGCTTAAACAGTAAGCGGCAAAGGGGCTGACCACCACTATTTTATGGTACTGATCAATATCTAACCACACGCTACGTTGAACGTGGTCCTCGGGCAGCGGCTCTAAGCGCATAACATTGAGGTGCTCTACAGAAGCTCCCTTAGCACGCAGCGAGTCTGCTAGGGCCTCACCCCGCTCACCGGGGCGGCAGATCAGTACCGGTTGACTCATACGTTGCGGCCATACACCTCGGCTAATATATCGCCTGCCCCTTGATCCAGCAGATCCTCGGCGATTCGGATACCCAGGGCTTCGGGCTCATGAATGGAACCGCTGCCTTCTGCACGCAGTACCTCTGTACCTTCTGGGTTGCCAACCAAACCGCGCAGCCAAATAGTATCGCCTGCCTTATCAAGCACGGCATGGCCTGCGATAGGCACTTGGCAACCGCCTTCAAGACGGGTGTTCATGGCGCGTTCGGCACGTACACGGGTGGCAGTGTCGGGGTCATCCAGCGGGGCTAATAAGCCGATTAGCTCGGGGTCATGGAGGCGACACTCGATGCCTAGTGCCCCTTGGCCACAGGCAGGAAGGCATATTTCAGGCGGCAGTGCTTGGGCAATTCGTTCATCGAGACCTAAGCGTTTCAAGCCAGAGGTGGCGAGAATAATGGCATCAAATTCGCCCGCATCTAATTTGGCTAAGCGAGTCTGTACGTTTCCGCGTAGATTAAGAATCTGCAGATCAGGGCGCGCTTCACGTATTTGCAAGCCACGACGCAGACTAGCGGTACCGATACGAGCACCCTCTGGTAGCTCGTCGATGCTGGTATAGTGGTTAGAAACAAACGCATCGGTCGGATCGGCGCCTTCCAAAATGACAGAAAGACCGAGCCCTTCGGGAAAGTGCATAGGAACATCTTTCATTGAATGAACGGCGATATCTGCACGCCCATCGAGCATGGCATCTTCTAGCTCTTTCACAAAGAGCCCTTTACCGCCAATCTTGGAAAGCGGTGTGTCGAGAATTTTATCGCCCTTAGTGGAGAGCGCAATAAGTTCGACTTCCAGGCCGCTGTGTGCCGCCATCAAGCGGTCGCGGACGTGCTCGGCTTGCCACATGGCAAGCTGGCTTTTACGCGTGGCAATGCGCAGTTTAGTGATGGATGACACGTGGTTCTCCCTTTGTCGCTTACAGGTCGCGACGAACTATGATAAGTCTCATCATAAAGCACCCAGCCACACAGTAAAAATAACCGGCTGAATTTAAGGCCAGTGTTGTCAGGCAAACCACATATTTAGGTAATGCCATGCCCCTTGCTAAATCTCAAGGCAAGTTAGACCAGTTTTTTTTATTATCACAAGACTTATTCTTTAGTATTGATTTCGCAGGCATTTTACTTAACGTCAATCCTATGTTTGAAACCTTGCTGGGCTATTCCGCTAGCGCATGGATAGGCAAGCCATGCAGCAAGGTAGTGGACCGTCGCGATATCCCGGTTGTCGAGGAAGCATTGGCGTGTCTCCAGTCCCAAAAGAGAGTACCTCCGTTTGATGTTCGAGCGCTGACGGCTGAGGGACAAATGGTGTGGCTAGAAGTGACCGCTGTGGTGGGGGAAGGGGTCATTTACGTAGTCGCCCGTGATATTTCGCGACGAAAAGCCATCGAGAAACAGCTCATCCGTAATCAGAGGCTCTTCCAAATAGTTGGCGAGACAGCGCTGATTGGTGGCTGGTATGTTGATATGTCCGAAAGACTGCCTATTTGGTCGAACGAGGTGTGTCGCCTGCATGGCGTTTCGCCCGGGTTTCAACCCACTGTTGAGGAGGCAATTGACTTCTATGCGCCGAGCTTCCGGCAGCGTATCCGTGAGGTTTTTGAAGCCTGTTGCGAGCACGGTATCAGCTTTGATGAAGAGCTAGAGATCATCACTCGACAAGAAGTAAGGCGATGGGTAAGAGTGATTGGAAAAGCCGTACGAGACGAACAGGGGCACGTTGTTCAGGTTCAGGGCTCAACCCAAGATATCACTGAGCGCAAAGCGACAGAACGGCAGCTTACACTGCTAGAGAGGAGCGTTGAATCGAGTATCAATGGTGTCATCATTGTTGATGCTCAGCGGCATGATTTGCCAATAGTTTATGTGAACACGGCTTTTGAGCGAATTACCGGCTACTCTCGGGGTACGGTGATAGGGCAAAACTGCCGCTTTTTGCAGGGCGAAGAGACGGATCCCACCACGCTGGATCAGCTGCGCAGAGGGATTCGAGCGCAGCAAGACGTTCATGTCGTGATGCGCAATTACCGTCGTAACGGAGTGCCATTTTGGAATGATCTGTATGTTTCCCCTGTGCGCGATACTGCGGGCGCTGTAACGCACTTCATTGGTGTACAGAATGACATTACTGCCCAGCGCGAATACCAAGCGCAGCTTCGACATAACGCTTGCCACGATGCATTAACAGGCTTGCCTAATCGCTTGTTACTCGACCAGCGACTGGCACAGGGCTGCCAGCTGGCTAAGCGGTATCACCGCTATATAGCCGCGCTATTTGTCGATTTAGATGACTTTAAACCGATTAATGACACGCTTGGTCACGAGGTAGGCGACTATATGTTAATTGAGGTCGCCAAGCGCCTTGAAGAAGAGCTGCGCCCTTGGGATACCGTGGCGCGTTTTGGGGGAGACGAGTTTATCGTTCTATTGCCTGATTTAGCCCATGAAAAAGATGTCATGCAGGTCGTTGAGCGACTGCTCGCTCGTCTCTCTGCGCCCTACTGGTATCGAGGCAGCGAGCTACGTATTACTGCCAGTATAGGAATTGCCACTGATGATGGAATGATTAGCGAACCGCGCCAGCTTATACAGCAGGCGGATCTGGCGATGTATAAAGCCAAGCGGCAAGGGCGTAATACCTATCAGTGGTATACCGATGAGCTAAATCGTAAAGTTTCTGAACGGGTTAATTTACGTCATGCGTTGCAACAAGCCATAGAACAGTCGCAATTTGAGCTGCATTACCAACCGCAAATACATGGCTCCACGGGTCGAGTTTCTGGCGTAGAGGCGCTGATTCGCTGGTATCACCCTGAGCGTGGCAACATTGCTCCTGGCCAGTTTATTAGTTTGGCAGAAGATACCGGACAGATTATGCCGATCAGTGAGTGGGTGTTGGAGAGGGCGTGTCGTGATGCTGTCAGATTGAACGCGAGCGCAAATGTGCCTATTACCATGGCGGTGAATATTTCGCCCATGCAGTTTCAGCGCGCGGGATTTTTGTTATCTATTGAACGGGTGCTTGAGCAGACAGGCTTGGCACCCGAATTATTAGAGCTAGAGCTTACCGAAGGCGTACTGATGGACAGTACGGAGCATGTCATACAAACATTGCAGGATCTGCGTTCGCTGGGTGTGCATATTGCGCTGGATGATTTCGGAACCGGCTTTTCCAGTCTTAGCTATCTCAAACACTTGCCGATTAACAAGCTTAAAATTGATCGATCATTTGTGCGCGACGTGGTCAACGACACTCGGGATGCTGCGATTGTCGATGGCGTGGTAACCATGGCGGCCAAGCTGGGTCTTGAGGTATTAATCGAAGGCGTAGAGACGGCAGAGCAGTATGCATATCTCAGCGCACGCCATAGCAAGCATTTTCAGGGCTTCTACTTTGCTCGTCCGATGCCATTTTCAGCCATACGTAGCTTATTACACGAATCTCCTTATCCGTTTAGTGACGCTGAGACCTCGCCGACATGAAAAACGACTATAAAACGGCATGCCGCTGAGTGCGGCGACTCTGGTACACTTTCTGATAACGATGACTTTAGTTTTTAACGACTCCTTCAGTTTTGTCAGCAGGATATGCCTCCGATGAGCCAAGCTACGAACCAGTCTTGGGGCGGTCGCTTTAGCGAGCCCACCGATGCTTTTGTCGCACGCTTCACCGCGTCTGTGACTTTCGACCAACGCCTGGCGCGCCAGGATATTCAGGGCTCGATTGCCCACGCCACCATGCTAGCGCGAGTCGGTGTACTGACCGATGAAGAGCGTGACACCATTATCAATGGTCTCACCGAGATTCAGGGTGAAATCGAGCGAGGCGAGTTTAACTGGTCGGTCCCGCTTGAAGATGTACACATGAATATCGAAGCGCGGTTGACCGACAAAATTGGTATTACCGGCAAAAAATTGCACACCGGCCGCTCACGTAACGACCAAGTAGCGACCGATATTCGCTTGTTCATGCGTGATGAGATCGATGTGATCGAAGCGGAGCTGGTGCGTCTGCGCGAAGGCATGATTGAGCTTGCTGACCGTGAAGCCGATACCATTATGCCCGGCTTCACTCATTTGCAAACGGCACAGCCGGTGACCTTTGGCCACCATCTATTGGCATGGCAAGAGATGCTAACCCGTGACCACGAGCGCTTACTGGACTGCCGCAAGCGGGTGAACGTGATGCCTCTTGGCGCCGCGGCGCTAGCGGGTACCACGTACCCCATCGACCGCCATGTCACTGCTGAATTACTCGGCTTTGATCGCCCGGCAGAAAACTCGCTGGACGCCGTCTCTGATCGTGACTTCGCTATCGAATTCACCAGCTTTGCCAGCATTCTGCTAATGCATCTATCGCGGATGAGTGAAGAGCTGGTGCTATGGACCAGCGCTCAATTTGATTTTATCGACCTGCCTGACCGCTTCTGCACCGGCTCTTCGATTATGCCGCAGAAGAAAAACCCTGATGTTCCCGAACTGGTTCGCGGTAAAACGGGCCGTGTGTATGGTCATTTAATGGCGCTGTTAACGCTGATGAAGTCTCAGCCCCTGGCCTACAACAAGGACAACCAGGAAGACAAAGAGCCGCTGTTTGATGCCGTTGATACCGTGCGCGACTGCTTAAAAGCCTTTGCTGACATGGTGCCTGCTATCGAGCCGAAAAAAGACAGCATGTATGAAGCCGCACGACGTGGATTCTCAACCGCCACGGACCTTGCTGATTACTTGGTTCGCAAGGGCGTCGCCTTCCGCGATGCCCATGAAATTGTCGGTCAATCGGTGGCTTACGGTTTGAAGACTAAGAAAGATCTGTCTGAAATGACCCTTGAAGAATTGCAGCAGTTCTCTGCCACGATTGAGCAGGATGTGTTCGAGGTGCTTACATTAGAAGGCTCTGTGGCCGCCCGTAACCATATCGGTGGCACCGCGCCTGATCAGGTGCGCGCCGCTGCCAGCCGTGCCCGCGAGGCGTTAGCTGCGCTTAAAGGTGATGCATGAAACGCTGTGTTACCACCTTGAGTGCGGTGCTGATGATCGCGCTGCTATTAGTGGGTTGCGGCCAGAAAGGGCCGCTCTATTTGCCTGATGAAGACACCCATGGTTCGGCTGCCGAGCAGGAGGGGTAATGGATCACTTTAACTACCGCGATGGCGTGCTTTATGCCGAAGACGTCCCGCTTACCCAGGTCGCCGCTGAACTGGGCACGCCCTGTTATGTTTATTCGAAAGCGACGTTAGAGCGCCATTTTCGTGCTTATACCGAAGCCCTGGGTGGTCATCCCCATTTAATTTGTTATGCGGTGAAGGCTAACTCTAATTTGGCCGTGTTGGGTTTGCTTGCTCGCTTGGGCGCTGGGTTTGATATTGTTTCGATTGGTGAGCTTGAACGCGTGCTGAAAGCGGGTGGTGATCCGAAAAAAGTCGTGTTTTCAGGCGTTGCCAAGCAGCCTCATGAAATGGCCCGTGCGCTAGACGTTGGCATTAAGTGCTTCAATGTTGAATCCCGTCCCGAGCTTGAGCGATTAAACGCTGTTGCGGCGGAACTGGGCAAGGTGGCACCGGTATCGCTGCGGGTAAACCCAGATGTGGATGCTGGTACCCATCCCTATATTTCCACTGGGCTGAAAGACAATAAGTTCGGTATTCCAGTCGACGAAGCGCTGGATGTTTACACGCTGGCTGACAGCTTACCCAACTTGCGTGTCACCGGGCTAGACTGCCATATTGGCTCTCAGCTCACTGAAACGGCACCCTTTTTAGATGCTCTTGAGCGGCTGTTAATGTTGATGGAGCGGTTGCGTGAGCGCGGCATCGAGATTGACCATTTGGATTTAGGTGGCGGGCTAGGTGTGCCTTATCGTGATGAAAAGCCACCTCAGCCGTTTGATTATGCGAGTCAATTGCTGGCACGCCTTTCTCGCTGGGAGGGCGGTGAAGCGCTTACTTTGCTATTTGAGCCTGGCCGCTCTATTGCCGCTAACGCAGGTTTAATGCTGACCCGTGTAGAGTTCTTAAAACCCGGCGAAACCAAAAATTTCGCGATTGTTGATGCCGCCATGAATGACCTGATCCGCCCTGCGTTGTACCAGGCATGGCAGGCGATTGTGCCGGTGGATACCCGCCAGCAGCGTGAGCGTGCGGTCTATGATGTGGTCGGTCCTGTCTGTGAAACCGGCGATTTCCTCGGTAAAGAGCGCGATTTGGCAATTGCTGAGGGCGATTTACTGGCCGTTCGATCAGCGGGTGCTTACGGCTTTGTGATGGCGTCAAATTACAATAGCCGTCCACGCCCTCCGGAAGTGATGGTCGATGGCAGTAGCTATCATGTGGTCCGCGCTCGGGAAAGCCTGGAAAGCCTGTGGGCCGGTGAAGCTCTGCTGCCGGAAGGGGAGCGCTGATGCTGTTGCACTTCACCAAAATGCATGGTCTGGGTAATGATTTTATGGTGGTGGATCTGGTGACTCAGCGAGCGCGTCTGCGTGATGAGCAGATTCGCCAGCTAGCAGACCGGCGCTTTGGCATTGGCTTCGACCAATTATTGGTGGTTGAGCCGCCCCGTGATCCAGAGATGGACTTTCGCTACCGTATTTTTAATGCGGATGGCAGCGAAGTTGAAAATTGCGGCAATGGCGCGCGCTGCTTTGCACGTTTTGTTCGCGACCAGCGCCTGACACATAAGCATGAAATTCATGTGGAAACGGCCGGTGGGTCACTGGTACTTAATGTTCAGCACGACGGTATGGTGCGCGTTGATATGGGGAGACCGCGCTTTAATCCCGCCACGTTGCCGTTTGAAGCACCGGGGGATCAACCCTTACACACTGTCGAGGTCGACGGTGATACGCTGGAGCTGGGAGTTGTCTCGATGGGCAATCCCCATGCTGTGCTGCAGGTGGAAAGTGTTGATAGTGCACCGGTTGAGCATCTTGGTCCGTTGCTTGAGTCTCACCCTCGCTTTCCGAAGCGGGTGAATGTGGGATTTATGCAGGTTGTGTCGCCCAGCGAAATTCGCCTGCGAGTGTATGAGCGTGGCAGCGGCGAGACGCTTGCTTGTGGCACCGGCGCCTGCGCTGCTGTGGCTAGTGGCATTCGCCAGGGGTTATTGAAAAGCCCGGTCACCGTTCATTTGCCGGGTGGTCAGTTAAGCATTGAGTGGCCCGACCCCGAAGCGCCGTTGGTGATGGTGGGCCCTGCTACACGCGTCTTCGACGGTCGTGTCACACTCAACTAATTCGAGGAGAACGGCGATGTCTCAAGCCCCCGAGCCGCGCAAAACGCTCGACCCTGATCAAGTGGCGTTTTGGCTGGCCCGTCATCCCGATTTTTTTGTTGGTCGTGAAGGCTTGCTGCAGCAACTTAAGGTACCGCACCCCCACATTGATGGGGCGGTATCGCTGCTAGAGCGCTTGGTAATCGATTTACGTCAGCGTGCTGAAACAGCAGAGGGACGGCTTGAGCACCTGCTAGAAACAGCACGGCATAATGAAGCCCAATACCGTCGACTGCGTGAGACGCTACTCAGTCTGGTGGGAGCAGAAGATCGTGATGCCTTGGCCCAAGCGCTTGCTATTCAGTTAAGCGAGCACTTTCAAACGCCGGCAATGGCACTATGGTGCCCATCTTCATTGAGTGACGAGGAGCCAACGCCGCCTCAACCACCACGCCATGTGTTGGACCAGCATGCCAGCGCTCGTTTGGCTGCGCTGCTAGATGGGCGCACCAGCCGTTGTGCCAAGCTCAGCGTTAGCGACTGGAAATGTCTGTTGCCACATACTAAAGCACCCCGGCGCGCGGGTTCTTGCGCCATTTCGCGTCTTTCGGCGGGCGAGCAACTGGGGTATTTGCTGCTCGCAAGTCCTGACCCCGACTGTTACCGCGCCAGTATGGATACGCTGTTTACAGAGTACCTGAGCGATATCGTGGCACGGCTACTGCTGCGCCTAGAACACCATGGATAGCCCAAGCTCATTAACGACGCAGGTCGAGGCGTATTTACGTAAGCTTGCGACCCACGCAAGCCCTGCCACCGTGGCTGCGTATCGTCAGGATTTAACCGCCCTGCAGCGTTTTTCTGAGCAACGCGGCGTCACCGAGGCAGCGACGTTAGACACTACATTTCTACGCGCCTTTTTGGGGGCGGAGCGCAGTCGCGGCCTCGCGCCGAGAAGTTTAGCCCGCCGCCGCGCTGCACTATCACGTTTTGCTGACTATCTTGTGCAGCATCACGTGCTTGCCGACAATCCGGTGGGGCTACTGCGCACGCCAAAGCAGCCAAGCCACTTGCCCAGACCGCTTGATGTGGATGCACTCTCACGCTTTTTAGACACGCCGCACGACGGCACGCCGCTGGCAATACGTGACCAAGCCATGCTCGAGTTGTTTTACTCCAGCGGTCTACGCCTAGCGGAGCTTGCTGCGCTGGATTTAGATAACTTAAATGCTCAGCATGTGCGGGTGATGGGGAAGGGCAGTAAACCCCGGCAAGTGCCCGTTGGTCAGCGAGCGGATCAAGCGATTAAGGCGTGGTTGTCGTGTCGGTCTGAGCTAGCGGCAACCGGCGAAATGGCGTTATTTGTTGGTCAGCGTGGGCAACGTCTGGGACACCGTGGTATTCAAAAGCGCTTGGCGCAACTTTCTATTGTGCGTGGTTTGCCTGAGCACCTTCATCCCCATCGCCTGCGTCACTCGTTTGCAAGTCATTTATTGGAATCCAGCCAAGATCTGCGGGCGGTGCAGGAATTGCTGGGCCACGCTAATTTATCGACTACTCAAGTCTACACCCGCCTGGATTGGCAGCACTTGGCCGAAAGCTATGATGCCGCTCACCCCCGCGCAAAACGCCGCACGACACGGAGTTAACCATGGCTTCTCTGCAAGCGATTACGTTTGATCTTGACGATACGCTATGGGACAACCAAGGCGTGATGGTAAAAACGGAAGAGGGCCACTATCGTTGGCTAATTGAAGCGCTGGCAACGTGGCGCAAAGCACGCCATGAAGCGCCATTAGCGCTAAGTTACCAGCAGGGGCTGGCCGATTATCTGGAGCGCCGCCAAGAGTGGGCCAAGCGGGTGCCAGAACGGCGTGGCGATTTTACCTGGCTGCGTTTGCGGGCGTTAGAAGCACAGCTGGAAGCCCAAGGCTTAGCACGCAGCAGTGCGTTGCTATGGGCTGCCGCTGCTATGAATGAGTTTCATCGTCTGCGGGTACAAGTAACGCCGCACCCCGAAGCCGCGGGGCTATTATCTGCGTTGAGCGAACGTTACCAGCTAGCCGCTATTACCAATGGCAATATTCACCTTAAACGCCAGCCGTTAGCGGCGTACTTTCCAGTGGCTATTGCTGCAGGCGAATTACTGGCGCCAAAACCAGATCCTAGGCCGTTTCTCACCGCCCTGGAGCGCCTGAATGTTGTGCCGCACCGCGCCATGCATGTAGGTGATTCCTGGCAAGAGGACATATTACCTGCACAGCAACTGGGCATGCACGCCGTATGGATCGCCGCGCAAGGCGACCAAGCCTTGCCTGCACGCACCCACCGCATTGCCCACGTGAAAGAATTGCCCGAGTTGATCAAGTGGTTGGAGCGACGCTCGTGAAAAAGCGGCTTGTTTAAGAAGACTGAGTTTGTTTGGCAAGATTCCGTTTAATCGGGAAAGCTTGGCTTGTTCGGCGATCCTTGGTTTACTCAGAAGTATGCAGCCACTGGTCGAGCTTTTGAGAAAGCGTATCTACACCGTCGCGCTTGAGCGATGAGAAAAGCTGAACGGAGACTAAGTCTTCCCACTCTTTAAGACGAGAGCGGACTTTTTGCAGCGCGGCACTAGCAGGGCCTTTTTTTAATTTATCGGACTTAGTAAGCAGAATGTGCACAGGCATTTCGCGCTCATCTGCATAGTTGAGCATCATTTGGTCGAACTCGGTTAGCGGGTGGCGCACGTCCATTAGCAGTACAAGGCCACGTAGGCTGAAGCGGCCACGCAGATAGTCAGACAGGTGCTGCTGCCACTCTAGTTTTACCGCTTCAGACACTTTGGCGTAGCCGTAGCCTGGCAAGTCGACTAAGCGACGCGATTCGTCGTTCATGACGCTGAAAAAGTTGATCAACTGGGTGCGGCCTGGCGTACGCGAGGTGCGGGCAAGGGCATTTTGTTGAGTAAGTGCGTTAATCGCGCTTGATTTACCCGCATTTGAGCGCCCAGCAAACGCGACTTCTGCGCCGGTATCGTCTGGACACAGAGCAAGCGTTGGCGCGCTGATCATAAAACGCGCTGTGGGGTAGTTCAGTCGAACGACTGGGTGATCATTGGCAGTAGACATGGTGTTAATCCTGAAAAACAGACGTATAAGACGGCCCGTTTCACCACGTTAACGTGAGTAAATGACGGTACCGCGACGAATTACCCCAAAAGCAGACCTGGACTTGCATTCCCGCCGCTAGGGTGATTCGTTATAATGCAAGCGGTTTATAACTGCGACCTGGGGCGCTAGTGTACCATCGCGCTCTAGCCAGCAGCGACCAACACGGCATGTTGTTCGTTTTGGCGGAGCTGACCCTGGTAAAGTGCTGAACCTGGGCAGCGCCCGGGATGCGTACCAGTCAATAATCAAACGGCATAGTGGAATAGCAATGAGAAAGTTACTGGCAAGCCTGGCAATTACCATGGGTGCCGTTGGCACCGTACACGCTCAAACCGACCACCAAGCTGACGCGGATGCGGCGGCAGGTCGTGAACTGGCTCAAACCTGTGCGGCCTGTCATGGTCAGCAAGGTATCAGCGCAGTGGGTACTTTCCCTAATCTGGCAGGGCAGCAGATGTCCTATCTGGCCAAGCAAATCATGGATATTCGCGACGGCAACCGCTTGGTTCCCACCATGGCTGGTCAAGTTGATGCATTCTCTGATCAAGATGCTTGGGATGTTGCGGCTCACTTTGCAGGCCAAAACGCAAATCTTGGCCAAACCAACGATGAAGACTCAGAGTTTTTAGCGCGCGGTGAAGAGCTGTACCGGGCGGGTGATATGTCCAAAGGTATTCCTGCTTGCAGTGCTTGTCATACACCTACGGGGGCTGGTATTGGCAGCGCGGTATATCCAGCGCTTTCAGGTCAGCACACAGAGTATATGGTGTCTACATTGCAAGACTTTGCTTCCGGTGAGCGTGCTAACAGCCCGAATAACATTATGGGCGATATTGCTTCTAAAATGAGTGATAACGACATGGAAGCTGTAGCGAATTATCTATTAGGCTTGAACTAGTCGCTGATGATAAATAAAGGTGCCCTATCTCACTGGTAATTAAAGAGATGGGGAACCTCTATGCATGTCCTGCAGTCATAGTCTCGCTCATTCTTGGAGAATTTTCGCTATGTTGAAAACGTTAATGGTCGCGATTGCTGGCTTAGGTTTATCTGCGGCAGTAAGTGCTCAGGAGTTGGTCGAGGGTCAGCACTACACCCTGCTTGAGTCGCCAGTGGAGACACAGGTCGACGAGGGGCAAATTGAAGTGACCGAAGCGTTTTGGTTTGGCTGCCCGCACTGCTATCGGCTGCAAACACCCGTAAATGAGTGGTACGAAACGCTTGAAGACGACGTTAGCATTGTCCATATGCCGGCTACCATGGGTGGTGCTTGGAACACTCATGCGACGGCGTTTTATGCAGCAGAATCTCTGGGTATCGAAGATGAACTGCACGCTGATTTCTTTGAGGCCATTCATGAAGATGGTCGCTCACTGACAGATGAGGATGAAATCGCCGAGTTTTTCTCTAATTACGGTGTCAGTGAAGAAGAAGCTAAGCAGGCGTTGAAGGCATTTGGCGTTCGTAGCGAAGTCAATAAAGCCAACAGCCGCATGCGTGAAATGCGCTTAATGGGTGTGCCGGCGCTTATTGTTGATGGCCGCTACGTTGTGTCGCCAAGCACGGCAGGTAGCTTGGAAAATATGCCGCAAATTGCGGATGCGCTTGTCGAGCGCGTGCGTAACGAGCGTGCACAATAACGGTGTTAGAGCATGGTCACGCAGGTGGGCAAGTAGGCTCGTCTGCGTTGTCTTTGGTTGAACGTGGCCATATCCGCTTACTGACATTTAATTTGCAGGTAGGTATTCAAACGTCGGCGTATCACCACTACCTCACGCGTAGTTGGCAGCATGTTTTGCCTCACCCTCAACGTCTGGAACGCTTGGCGCAAATGGGTAATGTGCTAGAGCCATTTGATGTGGTGGGCCTGCAAGAGGTTGATGGCGGTAGTTTTCGTTCCGGTCGCGTAAACCAAGTTGAATACCTTGCCGCTAAAGCACGCTTTCCCCATTACTTTCAGCAGCTAAATCGTAATTTAGGGCAGTTTGCTCAGCACAGTAATGGGCTATTGTCACGTATCGTGCCTAGCCACATCGAAGAGCACCGTCTGCCAGGAATGTTGCCAGGGCGTGGTGCAATTCACGCACGCTATGGTGAGGGACCAGATGCACTGCATATCTTTGTCGCCCACTTGGCGCTGAGCCAGCGCGGGCGTGTGCGTCAGCTAAATTATTTAAGCAATATTATCGAGCCGCTGCGCCATGTGGTAGTCATGGGTGATTTAAACTGCACGCCTGACCAGCTTCATGCTCATGAACGCTTTAGTACCTCGTTGCCACTTCACCCGGTTAAGCCGCTGCTTAGCTATCCATCCTGGCAGCCTCGGCGCGCCCTGGATCACATCCTGCTTTCCCAGACACTTGAAGTCGCAGATGTCCATGTACTGGACCATCTGTTTTCTGACCATTTACCGATTGCTGTCGATTTACCGTTACCTCCCGCCTGCCTAGCGGCGATTCGCCAAAGCGTTTAATAATAAGCTTGCTAGGCGGTTTATGGGCGCTGCATTGTCTGCGTATATGCGCTATTGTCTGGGGCGCTGACCCCCTTAGTCGTTTTACGCGAGACACTTCCATGTCAGATACAACACAACTACCTGCGTTTATCGCTGCGCTGGACCGCGCTTCGGAGTGGTTCGGACGTAGCCTTGCGTGGCTGATCATCATTATGATGTTGATTCAGTTCGCGATTGTACTGCTTCGTTATATTTTCAGCGTTAACAGTATTTTTATGCAAGAGCTGGTGATGTACATGCACGCCAGTGTCTTTATGCTCGCTGCGGCCTATACCTTTCGCCACGATGGCCATGTGCGTGTCGATATCTTCTATCGTGGAATGACGCCCCGTCGCCAAGCGCTGGTTAACATCGTGGGTATTATCACGCTGTTGATGCCTGTGATGGTTTTTGTCATTGCTTCCAGCTTGGGCTACGTCGCTAACTCCTGGCGTATTATGGAAACCTCCTCCGATTATGGTGGCATTCCAGCCGTCTTTGCACTGAAAACGTTAATACCGCTCTTTGCCATGCTAATGATACTGCAAGGTGTCATTGAGGTAGTGCGCAATGGCTATGTATTTACTGGCCGGATACCCCCATCTGTTGGTGATGACAACCACCTTGAGGAGCGCGTTTGATGCTGGAATTTATGCCGCTTGTTTTATTTGCCACCATTTGCATCGTGCTGATGTTTGGCTTTCCTGTAGCGCTTTCATTAGCAGGCACCGCGCTACTGTTTGCGGGGATGGGCCTAGGCCTCGAGACCATCGGCGTAGACGCCAATTTCGATAGTGGTTATCTCGCCGCGTTGCCCAACCGGCTTTACGGCATTATGACCAATCAAACGTTATTGGCAGTGCCATTATTTGTCTTAATGGGCGTTTTATTGGAGAAGTCCAAAGTAGCTGAAACACTGCTCGATGCGATGGCGCTGCTGTTTGGTGCCATGCGTGGCGGATTAGGTATTTCAGTGACATTGGTAGGTATGTTGATGGCAGCATCTACCGGCATTGTGGGGGCCACCGTGGTTACCATGGGGCTTATGTCGCTACCTACCATGCTAAAGCGCGGTTATAGCACCTCGCTGGCGACCGGCACCATTTGTGCGACCGGTACGCTTGGCCAGATCATCCCGCCCTCCATTGCATTGGTACTGCTTGGTGATGTGCTGTCGTCCGCTTACCAGCAGGCTCAGCTCTCGATGGGTATTTTCAGTCCTAAAACGGTCTCTGTAGGTGATCTGTTTATGGGCGCGCTGGTGCCGGGGTTACTCCTGGTCGTTATGTATATGATTTACGTGGCCCTGGTCGCGTGGTTGCGCCCGCAAATGGCGCCTGCCGCAGACCGTGAAGAGCTCATGGCGGAGCTTGGGCATACTTCCGGCCTTGGGATGCTGTTGTTGAAAGGCTTAGTACCGCCCGTGGTGCTCATTGTGGCAGTGCTTGGCTCGATTTTAAGCGGCTTTGCAACGCCTACCGAAGCGTCGGCTGTCGGTGCCTTTGGTGCCCTGGTGCTGGCCATTGCTTATCGTCAACTGGATTGGGCAACGCTGAAAGACGTGCTGCGTTCAACTACCCATGTGACGACCATGGTGTTTATGATTTTGATTGGTGCGGCACTGTTTTCGTTGGTCTTCCGGGCCTACGGCGGCGAGCATATGGTCACCGACTTGTTCGAAGGTATGCCTGGTGGAGTGGTGGGGGCGACCATTATCGTAATGCTGGTCATCTTCCTACTTGGCTTTATTCTCGACTTTATCGAAATCACGTTTGTGGTGGTGCCCATCGTTGGGCCGATTCTGCTGGCCATGGGGCTTGACCCAATTTGGCTGGGCATCATGATCGCTATTAACCTGCAAACGTCATTCTTAACCCCGCCGTTTGGCTTTGCGCTGTTTTATCTGCGCGGCGTAGCGCCACCCTCGGTACCGACCTCGGCAATTTACCGTGGGGTTATCCCGTTTATCCTGATGCAGCTTGGCATGTTGCTGATGCTAACGTTTTTCCCGCAGCTGGCCACATGGCTACCGACTCAATTTTAGGCTACGTCTTTTTGATTAGTGGCGAGTTGAAAACTATCGTGACTATCAACGCAACTAAGTGGCAACCTTAATCAAAAGCAGCCAAGCTGCATAAACTAACGGCTTGTAACAAACCGCCTAGCCAATTGGGCTAGGCGGCCTTCTCCTACCTATAACAGTAATAATAGAAGCAAGAGGGTTAATGTATGAAAGCCAATGCTTTACCTGTCGCCATTGCGATGACAACCGCTCTATCCACTAGTTTGCTGGTGGTTTCAAGTTTTGATAATCAAGCTCAGGCACAAGAAAATTTCCGCTGGAAAATGGTCACTTCCTGGCCGAAGAACTTCCCAGGTGTGGGGCAGGGTCCTGAGCGGCTCGCGCAACTGGTGGACGAGATGTCCGATGGTCGCCTGACCATTGAAGTGTTTGGCGCTGGCCAGTTGGTACCTGGGTTTGAGGTCTTTGATGCTGTGTCTGACGGCACTGCTGAGCTTGGCCACTCTGCTTCTTATTACTGGAAGGGCAAAGCCCCTGAAGCACAGTTCTTCGCTGCCGTGCCGTTTGGCATGAACGCACAGGAAATGAATGCCTGGCTGCATTTTGGCGGTGGCATGGAGTTGTGGAACGAAGTTTACGAGCCTTTTGGTGTGGATGTCATGGTGGCGGGTGCTTCTGGCGTGCAAATGGGTGGCTGGTATAACAAGGAAATCAATTCGATTGAGGACCTTGATGGTCTGAAAATGCGTATGCCAGGCTTAGGTGGTGAAGTGATGAGCCGTATGGGCGTCGCGATTGTTAACATGCCGGGTGGCGAAATCTTCACATCACTTCAGTCAGGTGCCATTGATGCGACGGAATGGATTGGCCCCTATAATGATTTAGCGTTCGGTCTGCATCAGGCTGCCGATTATTACTACTATCCTGGCTGGCACGAGCCGACGGTGATGTTTGAAACCATCGTCAACGAAGAAGCCTTAGCCGAATTGCCCGCTGATTTACAGGCTATTTTGACGACCGCAGTGCGCGATATTAATGCAAACGTGCTTGATGAATACACCGCGCGTAATAACGATGCGTTGGAGACGTTGGTCAACGAGCATGAGGTTGAACTGCGCCGTATTCCTGACGACGTGTTGGCTCAGGCCCGTGAGCATTCAGAAGACGTTATTGCTGAATTGGCTGAATCAAGCGAGCTGGGCACACGGATTTATGAGTCGTACCGTACCTTCCAGGATAAGGTCGGAAACTATCATGCGATTTCTGAGCAGGCATACTACAACGCACGTAATCCAGAAGGTGACACAACGCAGTAACGGCTCAATAGCGATGTAGCTATACTATTAGCATACTACTCTCGTTGAACACGCAATGGCTGCCTCTTAGGCGGCCATTGTTTTGGTTAAGAAGCCCTGTTTGGCGTTGTATTTGGGTATTTTAGAACACGACTGAACCGTTAATTAAGGAACACCATGTCCAACGATTCCCGCCTTCGCAATGTACTGACCATTGCAGGGTCTGACCCCTCTGGTGGTGCTGGCTTGCAGGGTGATCTGAAAACTTTTTCGGCGCTGGGTGTCTACGGCACCAATGTCATCACTGCTGTCATCGCTCAAAATACCTGTGGTGTGGCTTCCGTGTATCCGGTTTCGCCTCACGCTATTCGCGAGCAGTTAGAAAACCTGATAAATGATGTGGCATTAGACGCCGTTAAAATTGGCATGGTCGCCAGCCGGGAGGTTGCCGAAGTAATCGCTGACGTATTGCGGCAAAACCGCCCCCGCTGGATCGTGCTGGACCCGGTAATGGTGGCCAAAAGCGGTGATATTCTGGTCGATGACGCAGGCATTCGTGCCGTGCGCGATATATTGGTACCGTTGGCTGACGTAATTACGCCCAATTTGCCTGAAGCTGCTGTTCTGTTAGATGCCGAGTCACCGAATTCGCTGGATGACATGGAAGCGATGCTGCCAGCGCTAATTGAGTTGGGCGCGCCTTATGTGGTGCTGAAAGGTGGGCACCTGCGCGGAGATACCTGTCCTGACTTACTGGCAACCCCGGACGGCCACACATGGCTTCCTGCTTCGCGTATTGACACTGACAACCTGCACGGCACGGGCTGTGCTCTCTCGTCTGCGATCACTGCGTGTCTAGCAAAACTACCCGCCGATGCGGCGCCAAACGCACCTAAGCAAGCGATTGGTGAAGCCAAGTTGTGGCTACATGCTGCATTAGAAGCAAGCACGCGGCTAAGTGTCGGTCATGGGCGTGGGCCGGTGCACCACTTTCATGCGTGGTGGTGATGTAAATGACCTAGCGCCATAAACGTGCCGAGCAGCAGTGTAAAAAGTAAGTCACACCTTGCAGTATGCGCCAACGGACACCATGCTGAACATTGCCTGTTTGGCTATCTCACGTGTTACTGACGGTGCCGACTTGATCGGCCAGGGAGTTGTGCCATGTCTCGCACGCTGCTGTTTGCCACGGACCTTTCTCAGGATAACCGCGCTGCGTTTGCTCGCGCTCTTCGGCTGGCCTATGCCCAAGGGGCGCAGCTCGACATTCTTCACGTCCTTGACCCTTACTTGCCCCACCGTGTTCTTCACGACGTTGAAAGCGCGGTTAACGAAGATATCAGTGCCACATTGACCGACCTGCGCGAAGATTACGCGCTGGAAGCGCCTTCGCTGCTTATTCAAACCGTTGTGGGGGAGCCGCATGTTGAAATTGTGCGAGAAGCCCACGAGCGTAATGCCTCGTTAATTATTATGGGCATGCACCGTAAGCGCGGTCAGAAAGATCTTCTTTTGGGAACCACTGTGATGCGCGTGATGAGAAGTGCGCCTTGCCCGGTGGTGGTCGCCTCTTATCTACCGACGCAGCCTTGGCAACATATCCTGGTGCCGATCGATTTTTCGCTGACTGCTCGGCAAACACTCAGGGAGGCACTCATTCGCTTTCCAGAAGCGACGTTGACGCTACTGCATGCCTGGAGCTTACCTGGTGAGCGTGAGCTGGGCTCCCAGGCTAATTTTGCCCAGTGGCGAGATCACGAAGTAGAACGTTTACGCAGAACGCTGGATAACGAGATTGAGAGTTTAATGCGCGATCTTGACGGTGTCCCCGATATCGAGCTGGTGCTCGAACCAGGGCAGCCCTGTGATGTACTTCAAGATTATATGAAGCGACACTCTCCCGATTTGGTGATTATTGGAAGCCGTGGTCAGCCCCAGCACACCAGCCAAGTGACTGAAATGCTGTTAGGCGAACCTCACTGCGACCTCATGCTATGTCGCTCCTGGTAGTTGTTATACGGAACCTTTATTTTTGTTTTGTGTATGTATAGTTAGTGTTCTGAAAAATAGAGGCTTCGCTATGCTATATGTACACAAACACCCTTTAATACTGGGCACGCTGCTGTCAGTCGGTACACTTTTATCGGCACCCAGTGTGCTGGCAGATAGTGTGACTGAACGAGGAGAGCGCTTTGAGCGCGTCGTGGAAATTAATGGTCAGCACTACGCGTTAATGGGTAGTGGTGTGTTCCGCTATATGATCTGGACCGCCTATGCAGGAGCTTATTATCAGCTTGAGGGAGAAACTGAGCCGCTGCCATTGAGTGATGTCCCTCGTCGCCTTGAGTTAGCTTATTTTCATGACATTGAGGCGGCTGATTTTGCTGAAGCGACTGAGAAAACGCTAAAAGAGTCGCTGACACTCTATGAGTTTAGCCAGATTGAGGAGGACCTAGAGCGGCTGAATCAGCGCTATCGTGCTGTAGCGCCTGGTGATCGCTATCTACTCAGCTGGGATGGGGAGTCGCTGCAGCTCGCCCTTAATGGCGATGTGGTATTTGAAGATGACAGTGCTGAATTCGCCAGCGCTATGTTTGGTATTTGGTTGGGCGAGCGTCCTCTAAGCGATGGTTTTCGCGATGCGCTACTGGGCCAGGGTTAATTCAAATAAGGGTTTTGTCTGACGCCTGTGCCAGCGAGTACACTGTATTTTCTTTGGGACACATCGCAAGAGGCAAGTGTGAAGGCACTGATTCAGCGGGTAAAAAACGCCAGCGTGGCGGTCGAAGGTAAGATGGTGGGGGCCATTGACCATGGTCTTTTGGCTTTAGTGGGCGTTGAAAAGGGCGACAGTGAGGCCGATGCTGAAAAACTACTGCATAAGCTGCTGCACTACCGCGTTTTCAGTGACCAAGAAGGCAAAATGAATCATAACCTTCAGCAGGCTAACGGGGGCTTACTGCTGGTATCACAGTTTACGCTGGCCGCTGATACTCGCAAAGGTTTGCGCCCCAGCTTTTCTAGCGCGGCACCACCTGCTGAAGGCGAGCGCCTGTTTGACTATTTGGTGGCTAAGGCATCCGCTGCCTGGCCCAACGTTGCAACCGGCCAATTTGGCGCTGATATGCAAGTGGCGTTAGTTAACGATGGGCCGGTAACGTTCATGCTTGAGAGCTAAGCGACTTAATCCGACTAGATTCAAAGCAGCCCGAATTGGTTAGCCAAGGGTTAGGCATCTTCGCTGGCTAATAACTCTGCCTCCATTGTTTCCAGCGCTTCCTCGGCGGCGAGCCACTGCTGCTCGCTGGTGTCCAAGCGGCTTTTGATTTTCGCCTGTTGGGCAAGTGCTTCGGTCAGTTCTGCTTTACGAGCGCTGTCGGTATAAAGCGTCGGGTCAGCCAAAATAGCCTCTACTTCTTCAAGCGCCTGCTGGGTTTTCTCCATAGTTTTTTCAGCTTGATCGCGCGCTTTTTTCAGTGGTCGCAGCTTCTCGCGTAGTTCTGCTGCTGCCTTGCGAGCGGCTTTGCGGTCACCGCTAGGCTGCTGACTTTGGCGTTCGCTTTTTTCGCTACGCGCATCGCGCCTGCCCTCTTCCAAGCGCGCCTTTAGCCATGCCCGATAGTCATCGAGATCGCCATCAAAGGGTTCAACACGATGGTCGGCTACCCGCCAGAATTCATCAACCGTGGCACGCAATAAATGCCGGTCGTGAGACACCAGAATGACCGTGCCCTCAAAACTTGCCAGCGCCTCGGTGAGCGCCTCGCGCATTTCCAAGTCCAAATGGTTGGTTGGCTCATCGAGCAGCAGCAGGTTGGGTTTCTGCCAGGCGACTAGCGCGAGTGCCAAGCGCGCTTTTTCACCGCCAGAGTAAGTACCAACTTCGCCAAAGGCGTCATCGCCTTTAAAGCCAAAGCCACCTAGGAAATTGCGAATTTCCTGGTCACTGGCCGTGGGAGAGAGCCGTTGCACATGTACAAATGGCGTCGTTGTCACGTCCAAGCTTTCCAGCTGGTGCTGGGCAAAATAGCCAATGGCTAAATGCTCGCCTGGCACGCGCTTGCCCTCTAGCAGCGCCAGTTCACCGGTCAGTGATTTGATCAATGTCGATTTGCCCGCGCCGTTGGGGCCTAACAGACCGATGCGGCTACCGGGTAATAACGTAATGTTGACCTTCTCTAACTGCGCGACATCACCTGCTTCGCTGCGATAGCCAAGGGTCGCTTGGTCAAGCACAAGCAGCGGATGTGAGGTCTTATCTGCGGCAGGCAGCGTGAAGTGAAAAGGCGAATCTGTATGAGCAACAGCGATATCCCCCATACGCTCCAGCATTTTTACACGACTTTGCGCCTGCTTTGCTTTGGTTGCCTGGGCGCGAAAACGCGCTATAAAGCGCTCAATTTCTTCGCGGCGAGCCTGCTGTTTGGCTGCTTCTGCTTGCTGCAGAGCGAGTTTTTCAGCCCGCGTGCGCTCAAAGCGAGAGTAGTTGCCGCGGTAAAGCTCGAGCGTTTGATGATGCATATGCACAATGTGATCACACACGGCATCCAGAAAGTCGCGGTCATGAGAAATCAGCAGTAACGTGCCTGGGTAGCGGGTTAGCCACTGCTCTAGCCAAAGCAGGGCATCGAGATCCAGGTGGTTGGTCGGCTCATCAAGCAGTAGTAAGTCGGAAGGCATAAACAGCGTGCGGGCTAGGTTCACCCGCATACGCCAGCCACCGGAGAAATCTGACAAAGGCCGCTTAAGATCCGTTTGCACAAACCCGAGCCCTACCAGCAGCTGCGATGCCCGCGATTCTGCCGTGTAGCCATCCAGGGTTTCGATAAGCCCATGCAACTCGGCTTCCCGATGCGCATCGTCTGCTTCGCGCGCGGCGAGTAGATCAGCCTCTGCTTGTCGCAGCGCATAATCGCCATCCAGCACGTACTCCACAATGGGACGATCCAGCGCTTCAACTTCCTGGGCCATGTGGGCTATCCGCTGGCCGCCGCTCATCTCAACGTCGCCCTGGTCGGGGCCGAGCTCGCCTAGCAGAAGTTTGAATAAGCTCGACTTACCGGCGCCGTTTGCCCCGATAATGCCTGCCTTTATACCGCTGTGGAGCGTAAGGTCAGCGTTATCGAGTAGCGTTTGTGTACCCCGTTGCAGGGCGACTTGGCGCAGTGCGATCATGCATTCTCCCGAAAAAGTGGGTAAATCAATGTTCGATTCTAACCGATTCCAGCGCTTACAGCAGGCTCCACTATGGGATTTTGCACTGACATTTTATGCCCAGCCCGGAGTCGAGCAAGCATGCCTTGTTCTGCAAGATAGAGCAGGGGTGGATGTGTGTGAGCTGCTAGTGCATAGCTGGCTCTACCACTACGGTCTTCAGGTAACGCCTGGTGCGCTGTCAATGGAGCGCAAAGTGCGGGAGTGTTGGCAGCAGTCGGTCACCGCTGTTTTGCGGCAGTTGCGTCGTGATCTTAAGCCCCAAGCAGCAGAAAGTGAGGGCATTGCCCAGTTGCGAAAGACACTTCAGCAGGCCGAACTTCAAGCTGAGCGTGAGAACCTTCAACGCTGGCAGCACTGGATATTGCAAACGTCTGAACTTAACCAGCGGTTAACAAACTGCGCTATAAGTAAGCAAGATGTTGCACAATGGCTGCAAAGTAAGCTGTTTTCTGATGGCCTTGCGTTTGATCAAGTAGTTGTGTCACCCGAGCGCGAGAACGTCAGAGAGGCGATTGCTATACTTGCGACACGGCTTGACCGCTACGAGCGACCGCGCTAGCCTGAAATTAAGCTATTTTTGAATAACGCGTGTTTTAAGGTTGTTATTGCTTGTGTAACTGTTTCTAAACGGATTCAAAAAGATAGGCTTTATGAATGATGGTTTTATAAATAGTTACTCTAAAGTCACTGGCAACTAACAGAGCGTTTAAGAGCGACACGCATTATACAAAAATTAAATATTGGCGCACTCGCATAGCGCGCTTACCACTGCTAGGGGAACTCTGCATGAAGGCAAGCAAGTTAATTTCGACTCGTTCAGTAACGACTAAGTTAATGACGACGGCGAGCGTTGGTGCACTACTATTTGGTCTCAGCGCAGCCGCTCAAGCAGATAACTGGCGTTACGCCCACGAAGAGTACGAAGGCGATGTCCAAGATGTGTTCGCTTACGCATTCAAAGAATATATCGAAGAGAATTCCGATCACAGCGTTCAGGTTTATCGTTTTGGTGAATTAGGTGAATCTGATGACATCATGGAGCAGACCCAAAACGGCATTCTTCAGTTTGTAAACCAGTCGCCTGGTTTCACGGGTTCTCTGATCCCAGAAGCGCAAATCTTCTTTATCCCTTACCTGCTACCAACAGATGAAGAAACCGTCCTGACTTTCTTCGATGAGAGTAAGGCCATCAACGAGGTGTTCCCAGAGCTCTACGCTGAGCAAGGCCTTGAGCTATTGAAGATGTACCCTGAAGGTGAAATGGTCATTACCACCGACGAGCCGATCAGCTCGCCGGAAGATATGAATAACAAGAAAATTCGTACCATGACGAATCCATTGCTTTCAGAAACTTATGATGCCTTTGGTGCAACACCGACGCCGCTACCGTGGGGCGAAGTATATGGTGGTCTGCAAACCGGCATTATCGATGGTCAAGAAAATCCGATTTTCTGGATCGAGTCTGGCGGTTTATATGAAGTATCACCGCACCTTACCTTCACAGGCCATGGCTGGTTCACTACCGCCATGATGGCTAACCAAGACTTCTATGAAGGCTTGTCCGATGAAGACAAAGAGCTAGTTCAGGAAGCGTCTGATGCTGCCTATGATCACACAATCGAGCACATTAAAGGGCTAGCCGAAGAGGCATTAGCTAAAATCCAAGAAGCTTCGGATGAAGTCACTGTGACTCGTTTGGATGAAGAACAAATCCAGGCTTTCCGTGACCGCGCTCCACAAGTTGAAGAAGCCTTCTTAGAAATGACGGGTGATAAAGGTGCTGAGCTGCTGGAGCAGTTTAAAGCTGATCTCGAAGCTGTAACTAACGAGTAATTTACCGTTTAGTGCACTCATTTTGAACGGTAAATCACCTAGGGGGCAGCCAGCGCTGCCCCTTTTTTATTTTTATATGCACACCCGGTGCTGACAGCCACCTAGCAAAAAAAAGCGCGTAACCTTGCGTAAAACACAGAAAAATTTACGTACATCCAGCGTTGAAGCGGAAAGAGTTATTAACCGTTACGCTACAAAATGAGTAAGGCTGGACACGCTCCGTTCGGTGGTCAGTGAAAGAAGAGGCACTAGGTTTTTAATCGTTAGCTGCCACGCTGCATAAGAGGAGATCGGCCATGACCGAAGAAGAATCCGAAAAGAATTACAGCTCTGGTTTGCCCGGCATACTAGGCGTGATCGACACTGCAATTAGCAAAATCGAGTCAGTCATACTGGCGATGGGGGTTTTGCTAATGGCGCTGAATACGGTCACTAATGTTATTGCCCGCTTTGTATTTGGCAATAGCATTATGTTTTCAGGGGAATTAAACCGTATTTTGATCATTATGATTACCTTTGCGGGTATCGGCTACGCTGCTCGACACGGTCGTCATATTCGTATGTCAGCCATCTACGATGCCTTGCCTGTCGGGGGGCGTAAGGCATTGATGATAGGTATTTCGTTCTTTACCTCCCTCGTCATGTTCTTCCTGCTGTACTACTCCGTGGTGTACATCCTCGACCTTCAAAGCAAAGGTCGCGTGCTGCCGTCACTCGGGCTACCTATTTGGATCATTTATATCTGGGTACCAGTAGGTTTTCTCATTACGGGCATTCAGTACCTGTTAACGGCAATTAAAAACCTTACCTCTCGGGATGTATATCTCTCGACAGGGGTAGTTGATGGTTACAAAGACACCGAAACAGAAGTGTAAAGCAGGGCTTGCACTCTAGGGGAACGCTATGACGACGATAATGGTAGTCACCATGATTGCCCTGCTGCTGCTGGGCTTTCCTATGATGATCCCGCTGATCACGGCAGCGGTGATCGGCTTTTATATGATGTTTAACGGCTTCGGCCAAATGGATACGCTGATTCAACAGATGATGGCGGGTATCCGGCCTGCTTCGTTGATTGCGGTGCCGATGTTTATATTAGCGGCAGATATTATGACGCGTGGCCAGTCGGCCAATCGCTTAATTGATATGGTGATGTCCTTTATCGGTCATATCAAAGGCGGCCTTGCGGTCAGTACGGCGGCCTCCTGTACGCTGTTTGGCGCAGTTTCTGGTTCTACCCAGGCAACCGTAGTCGCGGTGGGCTCACCGCTGCGACCCAAGATGCTGAAAGCGGGCTATTCCGACCCATTTACACTGGCACTGATTATCAACGCGAGTGATATTGCCTTTTTGATACCCCCAAGTATTGGCATGATCATCTACGGGGTTATTTCAGGAACATCCATTGGCGAGCTGTTTATTGCGGGTATTGGGCCAGGGCTTCTGATCCTGTTTATGTTCTCAGTTTATTGCATCGTTTACGCTGTGGTAAAAGGCGTGCCTACCGAACCCCGCGCTAGCTGGAAAGAGCGTGCCGTAGCCGTGCAGAAAGCACTGTGGCCGCTAGGCTTTCCAGTCATTATCGTTGGCGGTATCTACGGAGGTATTTTTAGCCCGACAGAAGCCGCTGCGGCCTGTGTGCTCTATGCCGTATTGCTTGAGTTTGTGGTATTCCGTTCGCTCAAAATGAACGATATTTATGCGATTGCTAAATCCACCGGCTTAATTACCGCAGTGGTGTTTATATTGGTCGCTGTTGGTAATGGGTTCTCCTGGATAATTTCATTCGCGCAGATTCCACAAATGATTTTGGAAGCGGTAGGCGTCAATGAGGCTGGGCCGACAGGCGTACTGATTGCAATCTGTATCTCTTTCTTTGTCGCTTGCATGTTTGTTGACCCGATTGTGGTCATTCTGGTGCTTACGCCAATTTTTGCTCCGGCGATTGCGGCGACCGGTCTGGATCCTGTTCTGGTAGGTATTTTGATTACGCTGCAGGTAGCCATAGGTTCGGCGACCCCACCCTTTGGCTGCGATATATTTACCGCGATTGCGATCTTTAAGCGGCCTTACTGGGAAGTCATCAAAGGCACACCGCCCTTTATCTTTATGCTGATTTTAGCGGCGGCGCTGCTGATCATGTTTCCGCAAATTGCGCTGTTCTTGCGTGATATTGCCTTCCGCTAAGCAGTCACAAGGAGAACGCGGATGTTTAATCGCATTTTAATTCCCGTAGATGGCTCGAAAGGGGCGATTAACGCACTGGAGAAAGCGGTTGGCCTGCATATGCTCACCGGTGCCGAGCTTTATTTGCTGTGCGTATTTAAGCACCATAGTTTATTGGAGGCATCGCTTTCTATGGTGCGGCCGAATAAGCTGGATCTGCCTGATGATGCGCTAAAAGAGTACGCCACGGAAATTGCTGTACACGCTAAAGCCTACGCCATAGAGATGGGCGCAGACAGTGCGCGAGTAAGGGCGTTTGTGAAAGGTGGCCGCCCCTCGCGAACTATCGTGCGCTTTGCCCGAAAGAGGGAGTGCGATTTAATCGTGATCGGTGCTCAAGGAACCAATGGCGAGAAAAACCTGCTGTTGGGTAGTGTCTCCCAGCGCGTGGCGGGTGCGGCACACTGTCCCACATTGGTCGTTTAAGACACCAAACTACTGAACTTAATAGCGGTCTTACTAACACCCGCCATCTCAGGTAATGCAGCCTGAGATGGCGGGTGTTAGTCTTTGAGCTACTCAAACATTTGGCGCGTTGCGCCGTTGGATAAGGTTCTTTACATGAAAGTATTGTTTTCTTCCACCGCCTTGGCGAGTTTGTTACTGGTTGCTCCGTTCGCGGCAGCGGCTCCTGAAACCGACGAACAGCGTCTTGCCTATAGCTTAGGCGTCACTCTAGGCGAGAGCATGCAGGCTGATATTGAAGACCTCGATCTAGATACATTTACGGACGGCATGCGCGATGTCTTTGATGGCAACGAGTTGGCGTTAAGCGAGGAAGAAATGATGGAGGCGCTGGTCGCTTTCCAAGAGCGTTCTATGGCAGAGCGCGAGCAAGAAGCCGCTGAAATTGCCCAGCTTAATCTAGAGGAAGGCCAAGCTTACCTAGCGGAAAACGCTGAGCGTGAAGAAGTTGAAGTGACTGAGTCTGGCTTGCAGTATGAAGTGCTTGAGTCCGGTGACGGCGCAACGCCTGGCGCTGAAGACACCGTTGAAGTGAACTATGAAGGCATGCTGCTAGATGGCACCGTATTCGACAGTTCCTTTGAGCGTGGTCAGTCGGTGAGTTTCCAGGTAAATCAAGTCATTGAAGGTTGGCAGGAAGCGCTTCAACTGATGAGCGTTGGCGACAGCTGGATGCTATATATCCCTGCTGAGCTGGCTTATGGTGAAGGCGGCCAAGGCCCTATTGGCCCAAATGAAATGCTGACGTTCCGTGTTGAACTGTTAGGCGTAGAGTAAATGACACGTCCCGCCGCTTCTACATCTTGTTTTTTGGGTGCGCTGTTACTGCTGGGCAGCACGGCTGTTCACGCTGAAGCAGATACCGTGCCTGGTGATTTACCTGCACTAAGCGCAGCGAGCGATCACGCGAGCGTGGTAGGTGTCTCTTCTGGCGGTTACATGGCCGCACAGTTGGCGGTTGCTTGGCCTGAGCGCTTTAGTGGTGTAGGTGTATTAGCGGCGGGCCCTTGGAGCTGTGCCCAGGGCGCGCTCAGTTTGGCGCTTAACCAGTGCATGAGCACCCGCCGTGGGTTGCCTTCCTTGGATGAGCTGGACCGTCGGCGCGAGCGTTACGAGTCGCTTGAGCAGGTGGGGGAGCGCGACGCATTAAGCCAGCTGCGTGCCTATGTATGGCACGGTGATGAAGATGGCACGGTTTCTCCAGAGCTAGGGAGTTTGTTAGCAGAACAGTGGCAGCGCTGGCTGGCATCTTCAGAACAGCTGCGTTTCGTGCGCAGTGAGAACACAGGCCATGGCTGGCCCATCAAACTGCCGAAGCAGGCCAACGCTAGCCCCCAGGCACTTGGCGACTGTCGCCAGGGCGGTGGTAGCCATGTACTTGCCTGTGATGAGAACGTGGCTGGCGATATGCTCTCATGGCTTTACCCTGAGCGTGAGGCTAATGCTAGCGAGGGCGAAGTGATTGCCTTTGATCAGTCGGAGTTCGCGGTTAAAGGCTTGGCTGATGTGGGATATCTGTTTATTCCTGAGGCGTGTGAGGCGGGAGGGTGTCCTGTCACAATAGCCTTGCATGGTTGTCAAATGAGCGTTGATGCCATTGGCGATACGTTTGTACGCCACAGTGGTTTGAACCGTTGGGCAGCAGACCATGGTCAAGTGGTGCTATACCCGCAGGCGGAAAGCAGTATGGCTAATCCTCAGGGGTGCTGGGATTGGTGGGGCTTTGCCGAAAGTACTTGGCAGCTCAACCCGCTGCATGACACGCGTGATGGCACTCAAGCCAGAGCGCTAATGGAGATGCTTGAACACCTACAAAGCACGCCTTAATTCCAAGTACATCCTAAAACCAGAGACTTCACCGTGTATTTCGGCTAGCTACCTAACTCATTCTCCAGCGCTGACACTAAGCCGTGCGGTGCTGGGGAGTAGAGTACTCTCTGTAAAATCTCACCGTTGCGGTTAACCAAGAAAAGCGAAGCGCTATGGTCAATGGTGTAGGCCATGGCTGAATCGGGCGCCTCCACTCGCCGCCAAATCACGCCATAGCGTGCCGCTACATCTGCAAGCTGCTCTTGACTACCCACCAAGCCGATAAACGTATCACCAAAGAACTGCATATACTCTTCCATGCGCGGCAGCGTATCGCGTTCAGGGTCAACCGTTATCATTATCGGCACCACGCGTTCGCGCTGTGCATCGCTTAGCTGGGCCAATGCCTGACGTTTAACAGCCTGATTCATTGGGCAAACGTCTGGGCAGTAGGTGTAGCCAAATGAAACAATCGCAATGTCGTCTTCATCTAGCTGGGCGAGAGAGAAATCACCTTGAGTAGAGGGCATTTCTATTGGTCCCCCCGTCACGTCATCGCTGTCTGGCTGGAAAGCAAACTGGTAAAGGCCGATAGCCGAAATGGTCAGCAAGACAAGTATTAGCACTAGTCCCAGCCAGAGTGCTTTACGATTGTTTGGTTTAGCGGCCATACGTACTAACTCCTAATCACGTCAAAGTCGAACCAACTGCCCAGCTTGCCTTCCGGTGTTTCCAGGATAACCCGTGCTCGCCAGGGCATCACGTCTTGCGTGCAGATACCGACTTGCCCTTGGCCATGAAAGTGACCGGGCGCAGAGGCGGTTAACCCAAAACGGTGTAAGCCCATATCCATATCACGCCCGATAAAGTCGACCGTTACATGGCTTGGGTTGAGGCCCTCGACTTCTACATCCAGTGGCAGAATATCCAGCGCATCGATACGGCCATCGGCATCAACGGTGAGTGTTAGGCGGCCTTTATCGCCCAGTACTGCCGAGCACGTACTGGTGTGTAGGTTGCAGTTGGCATCTGGTGTAAACCATGCAATATCACCATCATCGCGCAGCCAATTGGCAAACACGTACCACGTGCAGGCGGCCAGTGAGATGCCCGTGATGAGGATAAGCACTTTCAGTGCTGGAAAACCCGTAAAGTAGCCAGGTTTAGGCAAGTTCTTCATGGCAGAATGGTCACTACGCAGGCCGTAAGATGGAAGTTAGTTTCATGGTAACAGTAATCGCACGGATGTCGCTGTGCTGGGATGTCGCAGTTAACAAGGAATAACAATGGAGAGCATTACTGGCGCACTTGGGCCACTGTTTTTATTGATTTTACTGGGCGCTGCCATTGGCTATGGCCGTTGGCCAAGTGCTACGTTCTGGCCGCAAATGGAGCGTCTGATCTACTTTGTGCTATTTCCAGCCATGCTGATAGGTACGCTGGCTACTGCTGATGTCAGCCAAGTACCGGTTGGGCGCATAGCGCTGGTATTGCTCGGCACGATGGGGGTTTTGGGCCTGTTGCTATGGCGCTGTCGTGGTTACCTTGGCTTAACGCCTGCGGCGTTCACGTCGGTGTTCCAAGGCGCCGTGCGTTTTAACACCTACGTGGGTGTCGCGGGCGCTGCGGCACTGCATGGCAGCATGGGGGCGACTACCGCCGCTGTGGCGGTGGCACTCATGGTACCGGTGGTGAACGTAATGTGCGTCGCAAGCTTTGTCGCGGCAGGGACGCTAGGCAGTGGAAGCCTTGGCCAAAGTGCCCTCGCACTGGCTAAAAATCCGCTGATTTTGTCCTGTCTAGCAGGTATCGGACTCAATCTTTCGGGGGTTGGCTTGCCCGGTTGGAGCGAGGATACCGTAGGGTTATTGGGAGGTGCGGCGCTGCCGTTAGGGCTCATTGCCGTGGGCGTGGCGCTGCGCCCCGCAGCACTGCTACGGCTTGATCGTGGCGTGATAGCGACGAATAGCATCAAGCTGCTGTTAATGCCTGCGGTGGTGCTGCTATTAGCGTGGCTGGTGGGGCTGGACCCTATCAGCCGTGATGTGGCGCTGCTGTTTGCAGCGCTGCCTACCGCCACATCTGCTTACATTCTTGCTCGGCAGTTGGGGGGTGATGCAGAGCTTATGGCGGCAATTATTACCGGCCAGACGCTGTTAGCGATGCTGACGTTGCCCGTTTGGTTGCAGCTGGTGGGGTAGTGTAAAAAAACTGTCTTAAAAATAAATAAAAAGTATTCGCATTTAGGTTGACGTGGTAAATGAGAATGATTATATTGTGATTGTCAGCGTTTAATGAGACGTTGGCAACCACGACAGAAACCGCCAGTTTCCTGTCATGGTTTCTCCCTCTCATTGCTAGTCACGGTCTTTTGCCGCTCCCTTGGAGCGGCTTTCTTTTTTTCTAGTGACCGTGTTTGCTGAAACATTGGCAACCACGACGCTATTTCAAAGATCAGCGCCAGTTTCCTGTCATGGTTCCTCTTTCCTTGCTAGTCACGGTCTTTTGCCGCTCCCTTGGAGCGGCTTTCTTTTTTTCTAGTGACCGTGTTTGCTGAAACATTGGCAACCACGACGCTATTTCAAAGATCAGCGCCAGTTTCCTGTCATGGTTCCACTTTCCTTGCTAGTCACGGTCTTTTGCTGCTCCCCTGGAGCGGCTTTCTTTTTTTATAGCGGCATCTTTCTTTGATCTCGGTGAATACCTCTTGTGACGTTTGGGCAGACAATAGGCGAATTGCCTATGCTGATCATCTATCCAGAGCCAGGAGACATGCCATGCGCGTTGCCGTTTTTAGCGCTAAGCCTTATGACGAAACCTTCCTTACTCGTGCTAATGCCTCGAATCGGCACGAATTAAGCTTTTTTGATGCGCGCTTGAACGTCGATACAGCGCCTCTCGCGAAAGGGTTTGAAGTTGTATGCGCTTTTGTAAATGACCATCTGTATGCGGACGTTTTAGAGCAGCTACACACGAGCGGCATACGATTGGTAGCACTGCGCTCGGCGGGCTTTAACCATGTTGACTTGGCGACGGCCGAACGGTTGGGAATTACCGTGGTGCGGGTGCCCGCTTATTCGCCTCATGCCGTAGCAGAGCACGCGGTGGCCTTAGTGTTAAGCCTGAACCGCATGACCTATCGCGCTTACAACCGAGTGCGCGAGGGCAACTTTGCCCTAGACGGACTGCTGGGGTTCGATCTGCATGGCAAAACCGTGGGCGTGATTGGCACTGGGCAGATTGGCTTGATCTTTGCCAATATCATGCATGGCTTTGGCTGCCGAGTAGTTGCCAGCGATCCTTTTCCAAATCCGAATGCCGAGCCGTTTGTGGAGTACGTGCCGCTGGCGTCGCTCTATGCTCAGGCAGATATTATCTCGCTGCACTGCCCGTTAACACCCGATACTGATCACCTGATTAACGCCGCGGCCATTGCACAAATGAAGCAGGGTGTGATGCTGATTAATACCGGACGTGGGCGAGTGGTTGACACCCAAGCGGTGATCGCTGGTCTGAAAAGCGGCAAAATTGGCCGCTTAGGGCTAGATGTTTACGAAGAAGAGGAGCAGCTGTTTTTCGAGGATCTATCGCACAAAGTGATCGATGATGACCAGTTCATGCGCCTGACGACCTTTCACAACGTACTGATCACTGGACATCAGGCATTTTTTACCACCGAGGCGTTGACCAATATCGCCGAGACCACACTGGCGAATATTGATGCCTTTGAAAGCGGTAGCGGTACGCTGCATCGCGTCGTTTACGATAAGCGAACGTAAACGACGCTGAGCTATCTTTAGTCGCTGTGTTTAAACGTCACGGCGGTAAATCAAATCCCATACGCCGTGGCCAAGTTTCTCGCCGCGGGCTTCAAACTTAGTTAGCGGGCGAAAGTCTGGGCGTGGAACGTAGGGCGCTGTGTCGGCGCTGGCGGTATTCGTATAGCCGGGTGCGGCGTCCATAACCTCAGCCATCCACTCGGCATAGGCTTCCCAGTCGGTCGCCAGGTGGAAGGTGCCGCCAGGTTTTAAGCGCGTACGAATCAGCTCAACAAACGCAGGTTGCACAATACGCCGCTTGTTGTGCTTCTTTTTCGGCCATGGATCGGGGAAAAAGAGCTGTAGCGTGGTTAATGAGTCTTCAGGCAGACACTGCTCCAGCACCGCTAAGGCATCTTCGCGGTAAACGCGCAGGTTAGTTAGGCCGCGTTTATCTACCTCATCCAGCAGCTTGCCCACACCCGGCGCGTGAACCTCGATACCGATAAAGTCGGTATCTGGGTGGCGTTCGGCTTGCTCGATGAGTGAGTTGCCCATACCAAAGCCAATTTCCACCACGCGCGGTGCTTGGCGGCCAAACAGGGTGTCCAGATCCTGACGCCCATCGGCAATCGTCAGTCCTAAGCGTGGCCAAACGTCTTCTAAACCGCGGCTTTGCGCTGGGGTCATGCGCCCTGCGCGAATCACGTAGCTCTTAATCCCCCGCCGGTGTAGCGGGGCATCAGCATTTTCAGGGCCTGTGGTGTTGCTCTCAGCGCCAGCAGTGTTGTTGCTTTCAGGCGTGGTGTCGTTCGTATCGGTCATGGTGTCTCTGTATCAGCCGTTAATTCGGCCTGCAAAAGGCGAAGAGGGATCGGCGCTCTGGCGGCGTGGCATACGGCCTGCTAAGAAGGCATCGCGGCCAGCTTCTACGGCCAGCTTCATGGCGTTAGCCATACGCAGCGGGTCGCGGGCGTGAGCGATCGCCGTGTTGAGCAGCACGCCGTCACACCCTAGCTCCATTGCCATGGCGGCGTCAGAAGCGGTGCCGATGCCCGCATCGACCAGCACGGGTACACTGCTTTGCTCAACAATCAGGCGTACATTATGCGGGTTTTGAATGCCATGCCCCGAGCCAATCAGCGAACCTAGCGGCATGATGGCGCAGCAGCCCATAGCTTCTAGTTCACGTGCCACAATGGGGTCATCACTGGTGTACACCATGACGTCAAAGCCATCAGCCAGCAGTGTCTCAGCAGCTTTTAGCGTCTCGACCACATTGGGGTAGAGAGTGTGATCGTCGCCGAGCACTTCCAGCTTGACCAGGTTATGGCCGTCTAGCAGCTCACGCGCCAAGCGGCAGGTGCGCACAGCGTCTTTGGCGTTGTAGCAGCCAGCGGTGTTGGGCAGCAAGGTGTAGCGCTGGGGGGAAATGACATCGAGAAGGTTAGGCGCGTCGGCATCCTGGCCTAAGTTGGTGCGGCGCACAGCAAAGGTGACAATTTCCGCGCCGCTTTGGGCAATGGCCGCGCCGGTCTCGGTAAAGTCTTTGTATTTGCCAGTACCCACCAGCAGGCGGGAGCTGAACTCGCGTCCAGCAACGGTAAACGGTGTATCAATCAGTGGCGTCATAGCGGTTCCTTTTGAAAGCAAAAACGGTGATGGGCTACGCTAGCCGCCGCCAATGGCGTGAACGACTTCTATCTGGTCGCCATTGGCTAAATGCGTTTGAGCAAGCTGGCTTTTGGGCACGATCTGTTCGTTAATTTCCACAGCGATACGGCGCCCGGTCAGGCCTAATTGCTCAATTAGATCAGCGGCGCTAAGGCCAGCTGCCAGCGTATGCGATTCGCCATTGAGCGTCAGTTGTATCGACTCATTAGGAGTAGGCATAACGGTAAGTGTCCCATTCGGTGAGGCAAAACATTGTCTATTGTAGCGGTTTCGCACCGCTCAAGGTATGTGACAACGTTAATCATCTCAGTGAAATATCGAGTGCGTATGTCGAGTACTTATCTCAAGTATTTATAACGAGTATTTATAAACAGGAGTAACGCATGCAGCGAGCAGACAAACCCTGGTGGTGCCTAGTCGCACTCTCAGGAGCATTAATGGTGATACTCGGGGCCTATGCGGCTCACGGGTTGGCATCGCGTACCACTGCTGCCATGGTCGACATCGTTGAAACTGGCGTGCGTTACCAAGCGTGGCATACGTTGGCTATGTTAGCGGTACTGGCTTGGCGCAGCCAGTGCCCTCAGCCAGGGCAGCGCATCGTGCTAGCGCTATGGGCGTTGGGTATCACCGCATTTTCGGGCTCGCTTTACCTAATGGCCCTAGTAGGGCTTAGCGTTGGTATTGTAACGCCCATCGGTGGTTTGCTGCTGATGGCAGGCTGGTTAGGCTTAGCCGTCACTGCGCTGCTCAGCCGTTAGCGCGGTGGTTAGCCAGTTGGGCTGTCTGGCAGCGCGTAGCTAGCGGTAATATGCGCAACCGGTTTAGTGTCATCGCTGGCAGAGAAAATCTGCACTTCGCCGACCGCTAAACGGCGGCCTAACTTGATGAGTTTGGCGTGAGCAACAATATCGTGCTCGCCGGAAGCGGCGCGTAAGAAATGGCAGTTCAAGTCACTGGTGACCGCCATGGCTTCGGGGCCTATTTGCGCCAAAATGGCCACATACAACGCCACATCGGCAAAGCCCATCATGGTCGGACCAGACACCCTGGGGCCAGGGCGAAGGTGTTGCTCACCGATGGTTAGTCGCAGGGTGGCACTCATCGCACCAACGCTTTCAATTCTGCCCATCCGCTGGGGAAACACCTCATCTAAAAAGTGCTCAATCTGCTCGGCAGTCATTACGGTCATTATTATTGTCCTTTATAAAAAAGCCCCGAGGCATGCGCCTCGAGGCTGATGATACCGCAAAGCGCGTTTACTTCGCCTTATGCACCTGACGCCACGCGTGAAGTAGCGGTTCGGTGTAGCCAGAAGGCTGTACGCGGCCTTTGAACACCAAGTCAGAGGCTGCTTTAAAGGCGGTTGAGCCTTCGAAGTCGGCGCTCATGGCCGTGTAGGTGGGGTCGCCAGCGTTCTGCTGATCAACCACTTTAGCCATACGCTTAAGCGTTTCTTCCACTCGCGGCGCATCGACAATGCCGTGGTGCAGCCAGTTGGCGATATGTTGGCTGGAAATACGCAGCGTAGCGCGGTCTTCCATTAGGCCAACGTTATGAATGTCCGGCACTTTCGAGCAGCCCACGCCATGTTCAACCCAGCGCACCACATAGCCCAGAATGCCCTGGCAGTTGTTATCCAACTCTTGCTGAATCTCTTCATCCGACCAGTTGGCGTTTTCGGCTACTGGCACGGTGAGCAGGTCATCTAAAAAGTCGGGTTCGCCTTGGGCTTCCAGTTCGCGCTGTACGTCCGCTACGTTGACTTGGTGGTAGTGAAGCGCATGTAGCGTAGCCGCCGTTGGAGAAGGCACCCATGCCGTGTTAGCACCCGCTTTCGGGTGACCAATTTTTTGCTCTAGCATGCTATGCATCAGATCCGGCATCGCCCACATACCTTTACCGATTTGAGCACGACCACGCAGGCCACAGGCTAAGCCTACCTGCACGTTGTTCTTCTCGTAGGCAGTGATCCACGCAGCGCTCTTCATATCGCCTTTGCGAACCATCGGGCCTGCTTCCATGGCGGTGTGCATTTCGTCACCGGTGCGGTCAAGGAAACCGGTGTTGATGAACACAACGCGAGAAGCCGCTTCAGCAATACACGCCTTCAAGTTGACAGTAGTGCGGCGCTCTTCATCCATGATGCCCATTTTCAGGGTGTCGCGGCTCATGCCCAGGATGTCTTCAACGCGACCAAACAGTTCGTTGGCGAACGCCACTTCTTTCGGCCCGTGCATTTTCGGCTTCACGATATACACTGAGCCAGCGCGGGAGTTGCGTGGCTGATCGGCGTCTTTCTTCAGATCGTGCAGTGACAGCAGCGAGGTCACTACCGCATCCAGAATACCTTCCGGCAGTTCGTTGCCATTTTCGTCCAGGACGGCAGGCGTGGTCATCAGATGGCCAACGTTACGCACGAACATCAGCGAACGACCCGGCAGTGTAACGGTGCTGCCATCAGTGGTTTGCCAAGTACGATCGGCGTGCAGCGTCCGCTTGAAGGTTTTGCCGCCTTTGTCGATGCTCTCTTCCAGGTCGCCCTTCATCAGGCCAAGCCAGTTGCTGTAAACACCGACTTTATCTTCAGAGTCGACAGCAGCAACGGAGTCTTCACAATCCATAATAGCGGTCAGCGCCGCTTCCACCACCACGTCTTTCACGTGAGCGGGGTCGGTTTTACCGATCGGGTGGCTGTCGTCGATCTGGATTTCCAGGTGCAGGCCGTTGTTAGTAAGCAGGATTGCTTCAGGCGCGGATGCATCGCCGTTAAAGCCGATCAGCTTGCCGGAATCTTTTAGGCCGGTTTCAC
Source organism: Halomonas sp. 3F2F (assembly GCF_014897805.1). Lineage (NCBI taxonomy): Bacteria > Pseudomonadati > Pseudomonadota > Gammaproteobacteria > Oceanospirillales > Halomonadaceae > Halomonas > Halomonas sp. 3F2F. The sequence continues at coordinate 11,572 of NZ_JABUZE010000067.1, read as the reverse complement.
GACCGCCTTCCAGACTAACGACCAAGTGGCCATCACGAATAGCGTATTTCACCGCATCGCGGTGAGAGCCGGTGGCCAGTGGGGCAGCGCGATCAAGCACACCACGGGCATAAGCGATAACTTTTTGGCCACGCTTCGGGTTGAAACTGGTGCCTTTTTCAGCGCCATCTTCTTCTGAAATCGCATCGGTGCCGTATAGGGCATCGTACAAACTACCCCAGCGGGCATTAGCGGCGTTCAGTGCATAGCGGGCATTGCTCACAGGCACCACCAACTGCGGGCCTGCTTGAACAGCCACTTCACGATCTACATTGGCCGTGGTGGTTTTAACACTGTTGGGTGCATCCACCAGATAGCCAGCTTCTTTCATGAAGCTGCGGTAAGCCGGCATATCGCTAACCGGGCCCGGATTTTCACGGTGCCAGACATCCAGTTTTTCTTGGAGCGTGTCGCGCTCTTCAAGCAGCTGGCGATTTTTCGGTGTCAAATCATGGAACAGGGCGTCAATGCCAGCCCAAAAGGTGCTTTCGTCGACACCAGTGCCCGGTAAAGCCTGCTCATTGATGAAACGGTCCAGGTCTGCTGACACCTGTAAACGGTGACGCGTGATACGCTCGCTCATGGGGTTCTCCTGTAAAGGTGCCCGTGGGATATTATCGTGCCACGGCCAGGGTAAATGTATATTTGTGGAAAATACTTCCACAACTGCGCGGGCATGTAAACAGCCGATGCCGTAAAGCAGCAAAATGCTCGACCAAATGATGAGAGCGGTAGTGGTCTCCGCTATCATTCAGCCAATGGATAGGTGGCGTTCACGGAGAGACGTTAATGCATAATTTCCAACACCTGGAAGGCTTGTTTAGACAAGCAGCAGGCGAGTCATCGCTCTCCCAGCTTAGGCCGGGCGACACGCTAACGGACGCTGTGCATGACTATTTTCGCCACTACGGTTTAGAAACGCTACTAAACGATACCAGCGAAGTGCACGCGGGATTTATTGATACTGGACGCTTTGCTCTGTGGTGCCAAGTATGGAGCCCGCCTGTGCCCACGGGCACTGCGTTTGTGATTCATGGTTACTTTGACCATTTAGGCCTTTACCGCCATTTGCTCGGCTGCCTGCTGGCCAAAGGGTGGCGAGTGGTGTTGTGGGATCTTCCTGGTCACGGTCTTTCCAGCGGCCCACGCGCTGATATTGACGATTTTGACGACTATCAGCACTGCCTTGCGCATTTACAGGCAACATTACAATGCCAGGGCATGGCCCCTACGCCGTGGCTAGGTGTTGGGCAGAGTACGGGGGCGGCCATCTTGGCGACTGACGCGCTCACTCGTCGTGAAACGGCAGGCTGGGCCGGTATTGTGCTGCTAGCGCCATTGGTACGCCCCTGGCGCTGGAGCCAGTCTAGTTGGCTGCACCTGATTGCCAGCCCTTTTCTAAAGGAGCTACCACGTAAGTATCGCCCCAACTCCACCGATGAGCAGTTTACGGCGTTCCTACGTGACCAAGACCCGCTGCAACCGGAACGCTTAAGCGTCGCCTGGATAACCGCGATGCGGCGTTGGATGCCGCGTTTGCTAGCGTTGGAACCTAACCCGCTGCCGACGCTTATTTTACAGGGTGAGCAAGATCTTACCGTCGATTGGGAGTGGAATTTGGCGGTGTTGGAGGAGAAGTTTCCCAATGCCGAGGTCCACCGCCACCCAGAAGCACGGCACCACTTAGTTAACGAGGCCGATCCCATTCGTGAAGTGTTGTTTGAAGCTCTGGATGGTTTCGTAGACAACGTTGTTGAGCGTGGGCAATAACGTAAATGTTTAAAGCACTGGGAGGAGCAAGCTGAGGCTAGGGCGCTTGCGCGCGCCCTGCCTCAGGCCTATTTTCGCTACTGAGTTTCGTTACTGAGCGTTCAGAAAGTCCTCCACATCGAGCAGTATCAGCTCATTATCATCAGCGCGTCCTTGCTGGCGGCCAATCGAGAAAGGGTAGTTGTTGTCATTGGCGACCACGATGGTGCTCTCATCGACGCGATCGACATTCTCAATGGTCACGAAGGGAAAGTTAAAGGTGCCGTTGATCGTGCCGCGGGGCGCGATGCCATCTGGATCCTGGATGTTCATCAGGTCTATATAGGCGATTTTCTCAAGCACTCCCTGCTCGTCTGTACGGTCGAGGTCGATGAGGTAGATACGTTTGAACTCAGCGGGGTTGTCTGCCCACGCTTCTCGCGGGTCGCCCTGGCGACTATCACGCTCGATAATCAGGCCACGTGTTCCGCCAATGAGGTTGAAATCGCCAATCGCATGATCCGCAGACTCCAAGGGGTAGTAGCGGGTTGTGTCGCCCCATTCTCCGGTTTCAGTATCGAGCTCGAACATTCTTAACACGGGGGTGCCATCAATCGTTTCCGGGGCGTTGGCGTTGCTGTCCCAGATCGGTTTTTCCAGCAAGGGATAGAGCGTTGTTTGGTCTTCGGAGAGCGCCATGCCTTCATAGCCGCCGGAGCGAAACACTACCACCTCATCAGCGAGAGACGCGCCAGGGTTCGGGGTGAGGGCAAAGGCATTGTCTGGTGAGCGCATCAGCGTTCCACTAGGGTTAGTGGCCAGCACTTGCAGCACTTCACCCTGATTATCGACCTGGATAATCCAGGGGCCGAACTCATCGCCAATCCAGTAGCTATCGCCCACCGGCTGTATCGATTCAATATCGAAATCAGCGCCGGTTAAAAAGCGACCAGGCGTGGCTTCATTCATAATCGGGAAGGGCACTTTGCGGTTTGGGTCCGATAGTTGAACGGTCTCCTCGATGATGACACGCCCGGTGTCCCAGTCAGTCTTTATGATGTTAAACATCAGAATGACGTCAGAGGAGTTGGCTTTGGAGCCAAAGCCGTTATCGGTTAATACCAAGAAACGATCATCGCCTAACGAGCGAATACCTGAAAACCCCTGCAATGGCTGGCTGGGGAAGGGTAGCGCTAAGCCGGTGGCTTGCATGTTGGTATACAACTGCTCAGCACGGCCCTCTGGGCCAGTAAAACGGCCTGAAACGTTGTAGTGCTCAGCGGCGCCGGAAGGCGCCGCCACAAAGCTGCTGCCGGGTAGCTGGGCATGGCCGGACAATGTGGCGCTAAAATCCTGCTGGGCGTGCGCCGCACTGGTAAATACAAAGGCGAATAGGGCGGTCGCTAGTAACGGCTTAGTCATCACGGTTTCACTATTTAGGAAGAAAAAGTAGAGCAGTTTCAGCTTTTGCTAATTTTCACCCGTAATAGTGAAAGTTGAATGACAGCGTGCAGACGTTTTAATGGCGGCAAGCTTGCATATCGAGCCTAGCCGCTCATCAGCAAAAAACGCCTTGCTCAAAAGACACAAATGTTAAATGGTGAGGCTTTCAAACACGTTCTTATAAAGAGGAAATGGTAATGGCATCATCAGTAGCAAAAGTTCTCGTATTAGCGGGCAGTGCCCGTGAAGGTTCGCTTAACAAACAGCTCGCGAAGCTTGCCGCCAAGCGCATTGAGGCCTTGGGTGGAAAGGCTACCTTTATCGATTTAAAAGACTACCCTTGCCCGCTGTTCGATGAAGATATTGAAGCCCAGGGCATGCCTGATAATGTACTGAAGCTACGCGAAATACTGGCCGATCACCAAGCAGTGATGATCGCTTCGCCAGAGTACAACGGCTTTATCACACCGCTGCTGAAAAACACACTGGACTGGCTGTCACGACCCTACCAGGATACGCCGGGGCTCAAGTTATTTGCCGGTAAGTGGGCTGCGCTGGTAGCGGCATCCCCTGGTGGGCTGGGCGGTATTCGAGCATTGCCCCTTGGACAGCAATTGTTGGCCAATCTGAGTTTGACCGTACTGCCGCAGCCACTATCATTGCCGAAGGCAGGCAGTGCGTTTAACGAGTCAGGCGCGCTCAAGGATGAAGCGACGGGTGGAAAGCTCGACGCCCTATGCCAACGGCTTGTCGATGTAATGGCCAATCACCATCGCTAGGCACCTTTCAACAGCCTATCCAACTGCCGGTAGCCGATCGCCTCGATAAAGTGCGGCTGGGTAGGCTTGGGTTCGCCTTGCAGATCGGCCAGGGTAAGCGCGACCCGCAGGACGCGGTGGTAAGCACGGGCAGAGAGCTTGAGTTTTTCCAGCACGCCTGCCAACCAGGCGCGCTCTTCATCGTTCAGCGCGCAGGCGGCTTCTAAGGCTTTGCCGCTTAGCTGGCTGTTGAGTGCGCCTCGCGCCATTTGGCGCTCTCGGGCGGCCATCACTCGCTCGCGCACGGCGCTGGAAGGTTCGCCTTGAGTTTGGGCGGTAAGCTGCTCGGGCGGCAGGGCGGGCACTTCCACTTGCAGGTCAATGCGGTCTAGCAGCGGGCCAGAAAGCCGTGCCTGATAGCGCTGAATCTGACTGGAACTGCACTGGCAGCGCTGACGCGGATCGCCCAAGTGTCCACAGGGGCAGGGGTTCATGGCGGCAACGAGTTGAAACTGCGCTGGATAACGGCGTTCATGGCTGGCGCGTGAGAGGTGAATTTCCCCCGTTTCCAGTGGCTGCCTTAACACTTCTAAGACGTTGCGCGAAAACTCCGGCAGCTCGTCTAAAAATAGAACACCGTGGTGAGCAAGCGAGATTTCCCCAGGTTTGGGCTTTGAGCCTCTGTGAATTCCACTAAAAACAGCTACTAATGCTATACTGGAACAATATCTTACGTTATTTTCGACAAGTAAATACGCTACTAATTGACACCAATATAAGCGACTGGGTGTTAAAATCACAAATATATAGGCGACTGAATATGAATCGGCCTGTTAGAGTTATTGGAACTAACCGAAGGAGCCTTACTGGGCAGGTTTCTTTCTTACGAGGAAGCACTTGCAATTTTGAGTCATCATTAGAGCGCGATTTCCTGATGATCCTCGATTTTGATCCGTTGGTCGCTACGGTTTGTGAGCAGCCGCTAACCCTTAAGTATCAAGATGATGATCGAAAAAGGCGTCAGTACACGCCCGATATGCTCGTGACTTACTCGGATGAAGCGGCGCCGATTCTGTATGAGGTTAAGTATCGCGAAGATTTGAGAGAAAATTGGCACATTATGAAGCCTAAATTTCAGGCAGCTATACGCTATTGCAAGCAGCAAGGTTGGGGCTTTCGCATTGTGACTGAGCGAGAGATTAGAGGCACTGGCCTATTGAACAATGCACGATTTCTAAGGGCCTATAGGGACTTGGCAGAGGACTCGGCTACCGCTACTCACTTGGCTAGAACCCTTGCCGTGCTCGGTGAAACAACACCTGAAATTCTACTTACAGCTGCTTATGCGAATGAGGAAAAGCGTATGTGTGCGCTTAGTTGTTTATGGCAAATGATCGCTATAGGCCGTGTTCATGCTGACCTCATACGCCCATTAAACATGTCCAGCCCCATATGGATTACTAACGGAGAAGGTTTCTTATGGCTACAGAGCCCGCTTTTCTATCGGTAACTACTGGGTCTGTGATAACAGCCAATGGTCGTACCTATAGAGTTTCGCACTTGTTGGATACAGCAACCCTCCTTGCTAAAGATACCGACACTGGAGAGGTGCACCGTCTGTCTGCGCATCAGCTTCGTCCCGTAACGGATATAGAGCTTGGAGAAGGTGGTGTTGCTGAAGGAAAGGATTTATCCGAGATCGAAGACGAAGACTGGCAAGTTGCTCAGCAGCGGTTTGCAGCAATCCGTCCTCTACTTGACGATCCATTTCGTACTCGTGCAAAGGCAGAGCAGTTAGCAGAAGAAGCCGGTGTTCACGTTGCCACTTTATACCAATGGGTTAAGGACTATCACGAGGCTGGCCATATTTCAGCATTGATACCAGCCCCGCGAGGCCGCAAGCCAGGTACGAAAAAGCTCGATAAGAAAGTCGAGGCAATAATCGAAGGGGCGATCAATGACTTATATCTAAGTCGTCAACGATATAAGCCCAGTGACGTAATTATCACTGTCAAAGCTCATTGCAAACAGGCCGGTTTACTTCCTCCTCACTCCAATACAATCCGTAACCGCATAAAACAGATTTCGACACGTGAAACGATGAGACGCCGCGGGCTACGAGATAAGGCGCGTGACACCTTTGCTCCTATCAGGGGAGAGTTTCCAAATGCGGATTTCCCTCTTGCTGTTGTTCAAATAGATCATACGCCTGCTGACGTCATCTTAGTTGATGAAGAGCATCGTCTGGCGCTTGGCCGACCGTGGATAACTCTGGCTATTGATGTCTTTTCACGAATGGTGGTGGGGATTGCGGTTAGCATGGAAAAGCCCAGTGCTATCTCAGTGGGTTTGTGTGTCTCCAATGCCATGTTGCCTAAGCATGAATATCTTGCAAACCTGGGGGTGGGGCAAGAGTGGCCAGTCTGGGGGAAAATGCGTGTTCTGCATGCTGATAACGCGAAAGAATTCCGGGGGAAAATGCTGCGCCGGGCTTGTGAACAATACGGTATCGACCTGCAATTACGTCCGGTAAAGCTTCCCCACTACGGCGGACATATAGAGCGTTATATGGGTACTGCTGCAAATGAGATACACACCTTACCTGGCACAACATTTTCCAACGTTGAGCAACGGAAAGGATATGACTCAGAAAAAGAATCAGCGCTCACCCTTCGTGAGTTTGAGCAGCATTTAGTTGAATTTATTGTTGGGGTGTATCACCGTCGCAAGCATTCTGAATTGAACATGCCACCAATGCGCAAGTGGCAACTCGGTATATTAGGAGACTCAACACAGCCGGGCTTGGGGATGCCGCCTATACCAACTGACCCCACGCGTTTGAAGTTAGACTTCCTTCCTCTTTATTCACGCACTGTGCAGCGCTACGGCGTCCAGCTGGATGAAATTAATTACTACCATGAAGTGTTGAACCCTTGGATTGGTTCAAAAGACCCCGAAAATCAAACGAAGGCTCGTTCATTTACTATCCGTCGTGATCCACGCGATATCAGTAAAGTCTATTTCTACGACCCTGAAAGTGAGATCTATTACATGGTTCCTTATCGGAATCCTACTCGACCAGCGATTAGTGTGTGGGAGTTACGGGAAGCAACTCGCCGCATTCGAGAGGAAGGACTGCGGCATGTTGATGAGGATGTGATTTTTGAGACCATTCTCAAGATGCGTCATCGTGTTGAACAGGCCGTCACGAAAACGAAGCAAGCAAGACGTCAGATGGCTCGTATCAATACGACGAAGAAACTCGCCAAGAAAACGGAATCTGTTGAAACACAAGCGCCTGCTAAGAGTGTTTTTCCTGCTCCACCTCAAACAGAGGTGCAAAGTGAGATTGATATATTCGCACTGCCTATAGAACCATTCGATGACGATGCCTAGGGAATGAATATGGCCCATTTTGATCACCTCAAGCCAGAGATTGCTGAGACACTCACCTGGACGACGGAAGACCGCATTTATTTCGCTCAGCAAAACCATTGGATTTCCTATCCTAGGGCCAAAGAAATCATGACCCGGCTTGAGGATCAATTAGCACATCCCCGTGTACAGCGGATGCCCAACACGTTGCTGGTCGGAGAAAGCGGGAATGGAAAAAGTACATTAATCGACCGTTTCAGAGAAAAGCATCCTGTGAAGATTCTTCCCTCTGGAGAGCCATTAGCACCTGTCATTGTTATGGAAATGCCCTCCGAACCAAATGAGGGGCGTTTTTGGACTGAGTTACTTCTGTCATTAAAGATAGCCCACAGAGATACGGATCCCGTGCAGCGTAAGGAGAACCAAGCTATTTCGGTATTAACTTACGTACAAGCCAGGATGCTCATTATTGATGAAATCCACAATGTGCTACATGGAAGTGCAAGACAACAGAGGCATTTTCTAGGAATGCTTAAAAGATTGAGCAATAAGCTACAGCTTCCGCTTGTAGCCGTCGGTACGCGTGACTCCATTCTCGCGCTGCACACCGATACTCAACTCTCAAGTCGCTTTGAGCCGCTGGCACTACCTCGATGGCAGTTAGATGTTAGCTTCTTGCGCCTCTTGGCCAGCTTTGAACGCTTACTGCCATTAGCTGAGCCCTCTCAGCTGTCTAGTCAGGATATCGCGATAAAGCTACATAGTATGAGTGGGGGCACCATCGGCGGCGTAGCGACCGTGCTTAAAAGAGCGACCGTTAAAGCGATCCGAGATGGTAAAGAGCATATAGACGCTAAGCTTCTTGATAACATCGGCTGGGTTAAACTCTCTGATTATGGCAAGGAGGCGCTTAAACTGTGATCAGAGGAAGCTGGGCGATCATGCTATCACCAGCTAAGAATGAGCTGTTTACTTCGTGGTTGATGCGTAGCGCCTTTGCTCACGGCCTGACCCCCTATCGGTTTGCTAATTACTGGGCTCCATCTATTCCTATCTGGAGCCGTGACATTGATCGTAGTGCCAGTGATGAGCTGCTCTATACCGTGTCGCGCCACTCAGGTTTTGATGTTGCGTCAGTCGAAAGGATGACATTACGTTCAATTGAGCAGAGTTTGGTAAAAATTCATCGTCAGGGAAATGTCCCCTTTCTTCTGTCAGCGGGGATATCTAACAAGGTACGTACCCAGCACGGCCTCCAATATTGTTCCGAATGCTTCAAGGATTATGGGGCCATCTATTATCGTGACTGGCGTTTAGGGTTTATGGTTGTTTGTCCTTACCATGGCGCCATGATGAGCGATGCTTGCCCACGTTGTGATGCGCCATTGATGCCACATCTAAGTACCGTGCAAAGAATGGATCGCTGTACGGTATGTGGGGTGTCGCTTCTTTCTCGCAAGTTACCAACCTTGTGCTGTTCTCCATTAGTGTTAGCTCTTCAATCCCAGCTACTGAAATTAGCGAATGGAACTCCGACTAACTTGCTCCCACAAGCGTCCACCAGTCCGGAAGCTCTGAGTGTCATTCGGGTAATGGCAGGCGTGCTCGCTAATTCGCTACAGCATGATCGACTGAGGCATCATTACGACTTGAAACCCTTCCATCGTCCTTCAAATCAGCGTTGCTTGTATGAGCATCAGCGTGTTGCCTATAGGACTGCAATTTTGGAAACCTTGGCATATTGGCTTCTTGATTGGCCATCGTCATTCCAAGAAGGTTCAAGTGTGCTTGGTCTAACTCAGAGGACATTCATAAAATCTATAATGCCTGCTTTTTTTGCTGAGCAGTTGTCATATCTGCCTGTGGGGGTACGAAGAACGCGCAGCACGAATCAGCAGCCAAAAGGCCCTTGTCTAAATCGGTGCCGACGAACTGAGCTTGTACAGTTCCGCCAGGAAAGAGCTCGACATATATTAAGTTTTTTAGGATACCCATTTTTGTGAGTCATAAGCCCCACTTGCAGTGTGATGACTGTGGTCGATCCATGCTTAAGGCGCAAAGGCGCTACAAAGGGAGCGCTTACTGCTCGACATGTTATGCCCGTGAGTTTAAGAAGAAGACTTGCACTAAATGCGGCGAGTCAGTGCGAGCCCATAAGTATGAAGAGAACCCGGTCTGCGGTGAGTGCCTCAGGCTGCACCGTGTCTGCGCGCGCTGCGATAAGCCGCTGCCGAGAGCCGGTTATCTTATTGGTCACGCTGCGTTTTGCAAAAGCTGCGCTCCGCATGGGCGAGAGGAACATACCTGTTCCCGTTGTGGATGTCTTTCTAGCAGATATTCACGCATCACTAATGGTGAACTTTCAGAGATTATCTGCCAGGCATGCGAAAGGAAGGCCTGCGCATTTGTAACCTGCTCGGTTTGTCGGAAATATCGTCAGCTCCATCAATATGATGTTGAAGGACGAGCTGTTTGTAGAGATTGCAGCGGGCCATATCCAAAAACTCACTCATGTCCTGACTGTGGAGCAGATACTCCCGGTGGTGGCAACGCCCCTTGCCAAGACTGTTCTTTAAAACGCCGTTTAGACCGACGAATAATGCTGAACCTTGAGTTATTTGAAGCTTCTTGGTGTAGAGCGCTATTTCTTGAGTTTTGCTCTTGGGAAAGGCTTCCTAGGCAAGCGGGAAATATGACGACGCGAATAGATAGTTATGCGCGTTTTTTGGTCATACTCGAACGGAATACTTTGTCCGTCAGAGATATTGATCAGCAACACTTATTCAATTTATTTGGAGCTGAAAAGCTTCGCCGTTCTTTTCATGTGGTGAATTTCTTAGTAGAAAAACTAGGCATAGAGTGGGATAACGAAGAGAAAGAGCAAGCGATTGAAAATAAGAGGATTAATGATATTTTGCAATGTTATGAGAAGCAGCCTTGGCATCGTGAGGTCGTCGACTATGCAAAAGAATTGAGTGAGAGAGTTACTTACAAAGAGACACCAATCAAACCTTTGACTGTTAGGAACTATCTGCGAGCAGCTATAGAGCTATTGATGTCAGCCAAGGTATCTTCCATTCAGGAACTTCCCGAAGAAGCTATCGTATCTCATGCTAAGAAAAAGCCAGGGCATTGTGCTTCCTTAGCTGTTTTCAGAACCTTTGCCAAAGATAAATACGCCGTTAATCTCGTGTTACCTGAGAAAAAAAATAAAGGGATAAGCAATAAGCAACACGTTAAAAAAATTAAGGCAGTAATGGAAAAGCTTGTTTCAACACCGAACGAGCGCGAAGCTAAAGCTTTAATGCCTGCAGCAATTTCAATGCTTTATCAGTTGCCATTAAAAAAGGTACTTATGCTTCGCTGTGCACACGTTGTGCAATCCAGCCGAAAGGTGTTCATTACTGTGGATGATGAGCGCTACGAGCTCCTCGGGCCGCTGCCTCATTTAATGAAGGTAGATCAGTTGGGAATCGACCCTGAGGCTTTTATCTTTGCTGGCAGAAGCCGTATGCAGCCTATGAGCACGGGAACTGTGCGGTACCATGTAAAAAAGCTTGAAGCGCAAATAGGAATGTAAGGTGTAGAGCTTGGCCAATGTGAGCCCTATGATAATTCGCATGATAACCATTTGTTATCGCTGACAGGCTGCCACACCTTTGCCATTTTTTTATTCGCATCAAATTGGCTATTCGCTCTAGTGGTCAATACTGATGCCTGTGATTGTTAAATCCGACCTCGCGCTCCACCACCTGAGGAACCGGGACCTTCTACATATTCGAGGTTCAGATCAACTTCAATCCGAACAGGAGGAATACCATAAACCTCATCTTCCAATCTCGACTTTGCATAGTTATTAAGTGCAAATCGCTCGCACAGGTGTCCACCTTCTCGCCATTCTGATTTTGAAAGTCCAAGTACAGTGACTAATCCCAAGCCAGCATGGTAGATTTTGTAAGGCATTGAATTTTGGCTTTCCCTTGTGCCATGAATTATCGGCTCTTGCCAAAAAAGCTCCAAAAAATTTCGCTGCGGTTCAGTAAGATTAGAAATCGTTTGATTCACCATCCCCTTAAAACGATTTTTTTCGAACTCAATAAAAAGTGGACGTACTACAGGGCTCAGCTGGAAAAAAAACTCAGCAGCGGGTGCTTGATGTATTTTTCCTGAATCCGTGAGACCGGCCCCCGGAAGCACTTCTAACCCAC
>NZ_JABUZE010000060.1:0-732 GCF_014897805.1 Halomonas sp. 3F2F | reverse complement strand
GGCTATGGAGTTTTGCACGCGATTAATTTTGAATAGGCACTTACATGAACGTTTCGAGTCATATCTTGGCACATGAGCCACTCAGTTAGAGGATGTAGATCGTGCTGCTTGCATCAAGGACTATTGCTATGGCTTCAAGCGACGGGAATTAGAACCGTTAACAGCAATTTCTGACCAATCAATCTTGTGTCATGTGATCTCTAACAGGGGATAGTTTATGTCTGACAACCGTTACCAGTTTGATATTACCGATGGGCATGTTTTAGCTATTCGGGAATGGGACGATGGCCGCTGGGAAAATGAGGCCATTGATAACGACGATCGTTACAGCGTTCAGGGCAACCGTATCGTCAAAACCGAGTGGAACGATGATGATATAACGATTTATGAAGATCGTGGCGACGGCGTGTATTTTGAAATTTTTGACGGTGAACTTAATGACTGGAATCGTCGGAATGACTCAAATGACATGAATAACATCGATGGATTGGATATTCAGAGTGACTGGGATGATCGGATTGATTTTAACGAGGACCGGCTTACCTATGACCAGCAAGTGACACTTTTGTATAGCGCTGCGTTCGATCGTGCTCCAGACCAAGCTGGTCTGACTTACTGGAGTAACCAGATGCGGGGCGAAGACGATCTGGACCTGGATGATATCGCTGAGATTTTCATGGCCTCTGATGAGTTCATCAACCGTTATGGCAGCAACCTCAATAACAGTGATTT